>NZ_JBKOOL010000226.1:0-7390 GCF_046764065.1 Nocardia sp. NPDC002869 | reverse complement strand
CGCGGACCGGGCTCGATGGATCAGGCCTCGTCGTCGCCGTAGTCGCCTTCGTAATCGTCTCCCTGCGGAACCGGGATGGCCTGTTCGGCGATATCGGCCGGATTCGCATGCCAGTCGTCGGGGCGCCCGGCGACCACCGCGGGTTCGTCGGGTACCGGCATATCGTCGGGCACCGACCGGGGATCGATATCGCCGTAGGGGGCCTCGTCCGGGTCGACCGGCGCAGCCTGTTCGGCGCGGTCGGCCTCGGACATTGCTTCGAAGGTGCCCGGATCGATCGTCCGGGGCAGCTTGTCATGCTGGGCCATGATGGGCTCCTCTCCTCCGTGTACGCCTCGCCGGGCGACTACCCGCCGAGAGGAAGATCAGTCCAACCTTGTCGAGAATGCCCCGGATGAGCCGATCGGGCAAGTAACCGCTCGCTGGGCTGCGCTCGACCCCGCGCATTAGGCTGCGGAGATGGCTACCGCAGCACAATGGATCGAGGGCGCCCGGCCCAGAACTCTGCCGAACGCGATCGCGCCCGTCGTGGCCGGTACCGGCGCCGCGGCCGCCATCGACGGTGCGGTGTGGTGGAAAGCGCTCCTGGCGCTGGGTGTTTCTCTGGCGCTGATCATCGGGGTGAACTACGCCAACGACTATTCCGACGGGATCCGCGGCACCGACGACGAACGCGTCGGCCCGCTGCGGCTGGTCGGCTCCGGGCTGGCCTCCGCCGGCGCGGTCCGGGGCGCCGCGGTCGCGAGCCTCGCGGTCGGCGCGGTACTCGGACTGATCCTGGCCGTGCTGTCGGCCCCCTGGCTGCTGCTGATCGGCGCGGTATGCCTGGCGGGCGCCTGGTTCTACACCGGGGGCAGCAAACCTTACGGCTACAGCGGTTTCGGCGAAATCGCCGTTTTCGTGTTCTTCGGCCTGGTGGCGGTGCTGGGTACGCAGTACGTCCAAGCGCTCCGGATCGACTGGGCCGGGGTGGTGCTCGCGGTCGGGGTCGGGGCGTTCTCCAGCGCGGTCCTGGTGGCCAACAACCTGCGCGATATCCCGACCGACAGCGAAACCGGTAAGACGACGCTGGCGGTGAAATTGGGCGACACGCGCACCCGCGCCGTGCATCTGGTTCTGCTGGTGGTCCCGTTCGTACTGACCCTGACGCTGGCGGCCCGCACCCCCTGGGCCCTGGCGGGCCTGCTGGCCCTCCCCCTGGCCGTCCGCGCGAACGCGCCTGTCCGGGCGAACCGCGCCGGTCTGGAGTTGATCCCCGCCCTGCGCGATTCCGGCCTCGCCCTCCTCGCCTGGTCCGTACTATCCGCCGTCGCCCTCTGGCTGGGCAGCTGAGCTTTCAGTCGTTGTCCGGGATCAGGATCCCGATGGCCCAGTTGACGAGCGTGACGATGATGGCGCCCAGGAACGCCGCCCAGAACCCCTCGATCCGCAGGCCGTAGTCGGTGGCTTCGGTGATCCAGGCCGTGAGCCACAGCATCAAGGCGTTGATCACCAGCAGGAACAGGCCGAGGGTCAGGATGACCAGCGGCAGCGAGAGTAGTTTCACCAGCGGTTTGACGAAGGCGTTGACCACGGTGAAAACCGCCGCCACCGCGAGCAGGACCACGATTTTCGCACCGTTGCCCTGGTCGGGCGGGGAGACGAGTTCGATATTGCCGACCCATAGGGCGGCGAGCCAGATGGCGAAGGCGTTGCCGATCAACCGGAGCACAAGCTGCATATCTCATGCTAAGCACACCGGAGCGTCGCGCGCCGGATACAGCGGGATTCCGGCCCGGCCGGCAGCATCCGGGGACGCCGCCTACGCCGGGCCGGTAGCGCTCACGCCGCCTTGTCGAGGAGGGTGTTGATCTCGCCGCGCAGGCGGGCGATCCCGTCGGGGCCGCCGAGCAGTTCGGTGGCGACCGGGCCGGGTGCGCGCAGAATACCGAGCAGGACATGTCCTGATTCGATGGATTTGTCCTTGCGCGCCAGGGCTTCGCGCAGCGACAGTTCCAGCGCTTTCTTGGCGTCGCGCGTGAACGGGATATGCCCGAACCGCGCACCGCGGCGACGGCCGCGGGGTTCGTCCGCGGGGATCGCGCGGTCCAGTGCGTCGGCACCGAATCCGGCTTCCAGGCTTTCGCGCACCGCGTCCAGGTCGATACCGATGGAACGCAGTGCCTCGGCGTCGCCGGGGCCCAGTGGATCGTCCGTGGTCGCGGCGCTCAGCGATTGCAGGGCGCTGTGCAGCGTGAGCCCGGTCTGTTCCAGTAGCGAGCGCAGTTGCGGTTCGCCCTCTTCCACCAGTCCGAGTAGGAGGTGCTCGACCCGGATCTCCGGGGACCCCAGTTCCCGAGCATGCTCCTGCGCCGCGACGACCGCTGTTCTGGCGGCCCTGTTGAATCGTTCGAACATCTATCGACCCCTGTCTCTCCGGTTGTGCTTCTGATGGACCGCCTGTTTGCTGACCTCGAGTGCGTCGGCGATGGCCTGCCAGGACCAGCCCTGGTCGCGGGCATTGCCCACCTGGATCGCTTCGAGCCGTTCGAGGAGTCTGCGCAGCGCCAGCACCGCCCGTAGACCCACTGCGGGGTCCGGGCTGCCCGCCGCCGCGGCCAGTGTGGTTGCTTCTGTCATACGTCAATTTTTATTGACACTTGCGCCAGATGTCAACAAAAATTGACGACAGGTGGACGCAATCGCGGCGCAAGAGCCGCGCAAGACGGGACGAGGACCGTAGCCGCTATGACGAATCACGTATCCGCCGCCACGTTCGCGATCGAGGCGAACGACCTGGTCAAGGTGTTCGGCACCCAGCGGGCCGTCGATGGAGTGAGCCTGTCCGTGCCGCAGGGCTCGGTCTACGGCGTACTCGGGCCGAACGGGGCGGGAAAGACCACGACCATCCGCATGCTGGCTACTCTGCTCCGCCCCGACGGCGGTAGCGCCCGGGTGTTCGGCCACGATGTCGTCGCCGAACCGGGCGCCGTACGGTCGCTCATCGGCGTCACCGGCCAGTACGCCTCGGTCGACGAGGACCTGACCGCCACCGAGAACCTGATGGTCTTCTCCCGGCTGCTCGGACTGAGCCGAGCGGCGGCCAGACGCCGGACCGCCGAACTACTGGAGGAATTCGAACTCACCGACGCGGCGAACAAATCACTGAAGAACTTCTCCGGCGGTATGCGCCGCCGGCTCGACCTGGCAGCCGGTCTCATCGCGACCCCGCCGCTGCTGTTCCTCGACGAGCCGACCACCGGCCTGGACCCGCGCACCCGGGCCCAGATGTGGGAGACCATCCGCAAGTTGGTGCGGGGCGGCACGACCGTACTGCTCACCACCCAGTACCTGGACGAAGCCGATCAGCTGGCCGATCGGATCGCGGTGATCGATCACGGCCGGGTCATCGCCGACGGCACCGCCGACGAACTGAAGGCGTCCATCGGCGGGTCCTCGCTACAGCTGACCCTGGCCGACCGGTCCCAGCTCGAAACCGCCCGCCGGATCATCGCCGAGGTGTTGCACACCGAGGCGCAGACCACACCGGAGGCCGGCGGGCTCACCGCGGCGCTGCCCGATCCGAACGGCACCACCGATCTGCTGATCAGCCTGCGCGACCGCGCGGTCGCGGTGGAGGAGATCACGGTGACCAAACCCAGCCTCGACGAAGTGTTCCTCACCCTCACCGGCCACCCGGCCGAATCCGATACCGACACCGAACGGACCGCAGCATGACCACGACACTGACCGAACCCGCGCCCGTGGTGGCGCCGCGGGTACCGGCGCCGGCCGCCCGCATCGGCCTGCGCAGAACCTTCGACAACACCATGACCATGGCCTACCGCGGCCTGCTCAAGCTCGAGCACAATCCCGAGCAGCTCTTCGACGTGGTGATCCAGCCGGTGATCTTCACCCTGATGTTCACCTACATCTTCGGCGGGGCCATCTCCGGCGATGTGAAGAGCTATCTGCCGGTGATCATTCCGGGCATTCTCGTCCAGACCGTGGTGATGACCTCGGTGGTCACCGGTGTACAGCTCAAAGAGGATATGGAGAAGGGTGTCTTCGACCGCTTCAAATCCCTGCCCATCGCCCGGATAGCCGCGCTGTCCGGTGCGCTGACCGCCGATATGGTCCGCTACGGCATCGCCTCGGTGCTGACCGTGGTGATGGGTTTCCTCATGGGCTACCGCCCGGAGCCGGCCGGTGTCGCGCTGGCGGTACTGCTGGTCGTGGCCTGCTCCTTCGCCACCAGCTGGATCTGGGCCTTCTTCGGTGTGATCGCCAACAAGGCCTCGGCGGTACAGGGCTACTCCATGCTGGTCATGTTCCCGCTGACCTTCGCCTCCCCGGCGTTCGTGCCCAAGGAGACGATGCCGGGCTGGCTGCAGGCGTTCATCGACGTCAACCCGGTCTCCCACTTGGTATGGGCCTGCCGGGATCTGATGAACAGCGGGCATATCGGCATGCACGTCGTCTGGTCCCTGGTCGGCGCGGCGGCGATCGTCGCGGTATTCGCGCCGCTGACCGTCCGGGCCTATATGCGCCGGGCCTGAGGGCCGTGGCCGCCGGGCCCGCTCAATCGGCCGCGATCCGATCGAGCGGGCCCGGTGTCCCCGGTGCGATCCCGCCGACCAGCTCCAGGATCCGCGCGGCGGCCGCATTCCTGCGCAACCGGCGCGCGGCCGCGAGCGCCGCGTTCAGCCGCGACGCACCGATCCTGTCCCGCCACAGCGCGCAGTGCCGCTCCCACCGGATGACCGGATAGTCCTGCCGGCCCGACACCACCTGCGCCAGCGCGAGCAGCTCGACCGCGGCCTCGGTCCGCTCGTCCAGAGCCAGCAATCCCGATCCCAGCGCACAGGCCACTGCCCCGATCTGCGGCAGGTCCGGGACGGAGTCGAGCCGGTCCAGTGCCATGCCGGCGAGTTCGGGCACCAGCGCCGCGACCGTCTCGGTCCGACCGGCGAGCACATGCGCGGCGACGGTCGTCGCGCACATCAGCAACGCCCCGGGGCCCGGGGTGAATTCACCTTCCTGCCAGGCCAGCAGGTCCAGCGCCCGCCGGAAATGGGCCAGTCCGGCCTCGATATCGCCTTCGGCGAGTTCGACCTCGGCCAGGCCCGCCGCGATCGTGGACAGCCGATGGTTACGGCGGATGGTCGGATCATCGACCAGTTCCAGTCCCGCCCGGCCGGAATCGGACAGCCCCAGGGCGGCCGCGAGTTCCCTACGCGCCCGCGCCGGATCCCCGATACCGGCCAGGCAGACCGCCAGATACGACCGCACCTCGAGACTTTCGTCATAGGACCGGATCCGGAGCAGTAACTCGGCCGCTTCCTCGTAATAGCCGACCGATTCGCGGTAGTGCGCGGTCTGCCCGTCCAGCGCACCCAGATGCTGCACCACCATCGCCCGGTTCCACACCTGCGCCTCGCCGGTGAGCGCCCGGGCGACCTGTGCGTCACGACGGGAGGCATGGATACGGCCCATGTTCTCCCAGATATTCGCCCGGGCCACCAGCGCGACGACCCTGATCTGCGCGTCGTCGGCACGCGCCCCGTCCGCGAGCAACCGGGCCAGCCGCACCGCATCGGCGGGACAGGTCAACAGCAGCCCGAGATAACGCAGGGTCCCGGTCATCCCGACGGCGTGCCGCAGCAGCGCGCGGACCCGGAACCGGACCACCGCCAGCTCCCGGAGACTGCGTGACATGAAAGCCAGGTGCAGTGCGGTCATGGCATGGCCGAGCATGTGCAGATCCGCGTGGGTACCCGAGGCGTGGTCCGGTGGCGGGAGCGCGAGCAGCCGCGGAATCCATCCCAGCAGTTCCAGGTGGGCCCCGTGCGCGACCCACCGCATGGCCAGCGCGGGGAAAACGGCGTAGACGGTGAACCGGTCCCGGCCCGCCTCGGCCCGCCGCAGCACCGCGACGAGGTTGTCCAGTTCCGCGACCATGAGCAGGGCCGGCCCGAGTTCGTCACCGGCGAGGTATCGCCGCGCGACCGCCACCGCGAATTCGCACGCCCAGCGCGCCATCCGCGACTCCACGAGTTCGACCTCGCCGCCGTTCTCGTGATCGGCCGCGACCAATTGCTGCTCGCCGAATTCGCGGACCGTCTCCAGCATCCGGTAGCGCACGCTCCCGGCATGATCGGCACCGGAATCCGCGTCCTCGACAACGGTCAGCAGCGACTGCCCGACCAGTCCGTCGACGGCTGTCGCGAGGTCGCCGACCTCCGGGCCACCGGCCACCACCTCCGCCGCGTCCAGTGTGAAACCCGCCGGGAAACGGCACATCCGGCGCAGCGCGATCTGCTGGGAGGGCTCGAGCAGGTTCCAGCTCCAGGCGATTACCGCGTGCAGCGTGCGATGCCGTTCCGGTGAGGTGCGGTCACCGGTGCGCAACAGCGCGAAACGCTGGTCGAGCCGCCGCTCGATATCCTCCACACTCATGGTCCGCACCCGGGCCGCGGCGAGTTCGATGGCCAGCGGCAACCCGTCCAGCGTGTGACAGAGCCGGGCCACGACCGCCGGGTCCAGCCGGACCGACGGCCGTACCGCGCGAGCCCGGGCAGCGAACAGATCGGTCGCCGGCGACCCGGCCGGGTCGATCGCCAACGGCGCCAGCGGATACACCGTTTCGGCGGTGATCGCCAGTGGTGATCTGCTGGTGGTGAGCACGGTCAGCTGGGGACAGCTGCCCACCAGATCGGCGACCACCAGGGCCGCGCCGTCGATCAGATGTTCACAGTTGTCCAGTACGAGCAGCATCGGCCGGGCCGACAGCGCGTCGCGGAGCCGGCGACTGCTGTCGGTGGGCGGACGCACCTGCGGCAGCGCGCGATCCCGGACGGTCTCCCCGAGACCCACCGCCCCCGCTATCGCGGACTCGATATCCACCATCGCGTCCCGGCCCGTACCTTCCGGACGCACCGAGGCCAGTTCCACCAGTACCACCGGCCGATCGGCGGCCGACCGTGCGGCGAGTTCATTGGCCACCCGGGTCTTTCCGGCCCCGCCCGGCCCGAGCACGGTGGTCACCCGCGAAACCCGGAGCAGGCGGGCCAGTTCCGCGAGATCGCCGGCACGGCCGAGTAGCGCGTTGGGCGCGGCCCGCACCCCGACCGCCGCGATCGGTGGTCGTGGCAGGGCCGGTTCGGGGCGCCCCGGTTCCGCCCGGGAGACGAGACCGCCGCGCAGGATCGCGGTATTGAGTTCGGTGATCGCGGGCCCGGGGTCGGTGCCGAGTTCGGTGGCCAGGGTCGTGCGCAGCGCGGCGAAAACGTCCAGCGCCTCGTTGTCGCGGCCCGCGGCGGCGAGCAGACGCATCAGGGTCCGGGCGCGGGCCTCGTCCGCGGGCCGCTGTCGCGCTTGCGCGCGGGCGATCTCGACGGCGCCGTCGAGA
>NZ_JBKOOL010000225.1:0-7391 GCF_046764065.1 Nocardia sp. NPDC002869 | reverse complement strand
GGTGCTGGCGCCGCGGGAGCGGCCGGAGCGGGTGCCGTTGTCGCTGGCGCAGCAGCGGATGTGGTTCCTGAACCGGTTCGACGATCGGTCCGCGGCCTACAACATCCCGCTGGCGGTGCGATTGACCGGTGATCTGGACGTGGACGCCTTGCGCGCGGCCGTCTCGGACCTGGTGGCGCGGCACGAAGTGCTGCGGACCGTGTATCCGGAAGTGGACGGTATCGGCTACCAGCAGGTGCTGCCGGCCGGTGCGGTGGATATCGAGCTCGATCCCGAGCCGGTCACCGAGGCGGAACTGCCCGCCCGCATCCTCGAGTTGGCCGGGGTGCTCTTCGACGTCGTGGCCGAACTTCCGTTCCGGGTGTCGCTGCTGCGCCTGGACGAGCACAACTACGTGCTCCTCCTGGTCGCACACCACATCAGCGCCGACGGCTTCTCGCCGCGACCGCTGCTGCGGGACCTCGTCGTCGCCTACAACGACCGCAGCCGCGGTGTGGCCCCCGCCTGGGAACCGCTGGCGGTGCAGTACGCCGATTACACGCTGTGGCAGCGCGAGGTGCTGGGCTCGGAGGACGATCCCGAATCGGTGGCCGCCGAACAGATCGCCTACTGGCGCGAACAGTTGCGGGATATGCCCGACCGGCTGGACCTGCCGGCCGACCGTCCGCGCCCGGAGATCTCTTCCGATTCCGGCGCGGCCCACGATTTCGTGGTCGATGTCGAACTGCGGACCGCTCTGGAGAGTTTGGCCCGGTCGCACGGCACCACACTGTTCATGGTGGTGCATGCCGCGCTCGCCGCTTGGGCGAGCCGGATGTCCAGCAGTTCCGATATCAGTATCGGAACCCCGATCGCCGGTCGCGGCGAACAGGCGCTCGACGATCTGGTCGGTATGTTCGTCAACACCCTGGTCCTGCGGACCGAGGTGGCCCCGGGTACGCCGTTCACCGAACTACTGGCCGAGGTGCGCCGCACCGACCTCGCCGCCTTCGCGAACGCCGATATCCCGTTCGAGCGGCTCGTCGATATCCTCAACCCGCGCCGTTCGCGGGCGCATCACCCGTTGTTCCAGGTCGTGCTGGCCTTCGAGGCCGCCTCGGTGGCGGACACGGCGGCGGTATCGCTGCCCGGGCTCGACCTCGGTGTCGTCGACTTCCAGACCGGCCAGTCGAAGTTCGATCTCCAGCTGACGGTGGGCACCGGGGGGGCCGCCGACGGCGGCCTGCGGATGCAGTGGGCATACGCCACCGATCTGTTCGATCCGGAGACCGTGGCCGGTTTCTCCGATCGTTTCCTGCGCATTTTGCGCGCGATCGTCCGGGAGCCGGCAACAGCGGTCGGCGATATCGATCTGCTCGCCGGCACCGAGCGCCTCGATGTGACACAGCGCTGGGCGGAATCTCGTGCGGATGCCCGCCCCGGCGTGTTCAGCGTCGACGGCGTGGCGCTCGACGACCCCGAGACGGCCACCCTGGCCGGGCTGTTCGAGGCGGCCGCCGGAGAGCATCCGCACCGGACCGCCGCGAAGTACGAGGGCGATCAGCTCACCTACGCCGAACTGGAGCGCCGGGCGAATGTGCTGGCGCGCCGGTTGATAGACGAGGGCGCCGGACCGGAGGACCGGGTCGCGGTGCTGTTGCCGCGATCGCTGGATCTGGTGGTCGCCCTGCTCGCGGTGATCAAGTCCGGTGCCGCGTACGTGCCGGTGGATCCGGATTCCCCCGCCGATCGGATCGCCTACATACTCCAGGACGCGCGTCCCGCGACCGTGGTACTGGATTCCTCGGTGCGGGTGAACCTGCCCGGCGGTATCTCCCGTGTCGTGGTGGACGGTTACGCCGTGGAGGCCGGCGATATCGAGGACGCCGACGACGGTCCGGTCACCGACGCCGATCGCCTGGCGCCGTTGCGTCCGGACAACACCGCCTACGTCATCTACACCTCCGGGTCCACCGGCCGCCCCAAGGGCGTCGCGGTGGCGCACCGCAGCGTGGTGCGGCTGTTCGCCAATACCGAGCGCGAGTTCGGGTTCGGCCCCGAGGACGTGTGGACCCTCTTCCACTCCTACGCGTTCGACTTCTCGGTCTGGGAGCTGTGGGGACCGCTGCTCTTCGGCGGCACCCTGGTGGTCGTCGACTACTACACCTCGCGCTCGCCGCAGCAGTTCCTGGAACTGCTGCGCACGGAGCGGGTCACCGTGCTGAACCAGACGCCGTCGGCGTTCTATCAGCTGGCCGAGGCGGACCGCACCGCGGAAGCGGAACGTCCGCTCGCGCTGCGGTATGTCGTATTCGGTGGTGAGGCACTGGAACTGCGCCGGCTCTCCGATTGGATCGCCCGGCACGGCGACGGTTCGACCGGACGCACCATCCAGATCGGCGACCGGGAAACCGCCTCGCCGGTGCTGGTGAACATGTACGGCATCACCGAGACCACCGTGCACGTCGCCCACCGCGCGCTGGACGCGGAGACCATCGCCGAGGCCACCGGTAGCGTGATCGGCCGGGCGATCGCCGGCCTGAAGATCTACGTACTGGACAGCCGGCTGCGGCCGGTGCCGGTCGGGGTGACGGGCGAGTTGTACATCGGGGGCGGGCAGCTCGCCCACGGTTATCTGGATCGCCCGGATCTCACGACGGCCCGTTTCGTGGCCAATCCGCTGGCCGAGCCCGGTTCACCCGGGACGCGGCTCTACCGCTCCGGTGACCTGGCGCGCTGGAACCGTTCCGGCGAACTCGAATACCTGGGCCGGGCCGACGACCAGGTCAAGGTGCGCGGCTTCCGGATCGAGCTCGGTGAGATCGAGGCGGCGGTGCTCGCGCAGCCGGATATCGCGCAGGCCGCGGTCATCGTCCGCGAGGACAATCCGGGCGATCACCGGATCGTCGCGTACGTGGTGCCGGAGACCGAGCGCGCGCCCGATACAGAAGCGATCCGCGACGGTGTCGGTCAGCGGGTGCCCTCCTACATGGTGCCGTCCGCGGTGGTCGTGCTGGACCGGATTCCGTTGACCATCAACGGAAAGCTGGATCGCCGGGCCCTGCCCGCGCCGGTGTTCGAATCGGGTGGTTCCCGCGCGGCGTCGACCCCGATCGAGGAGATCGTGGCCGGGGTCTTCGCAGAGGTTCTCGGTACCGAACGGGTCGGCGCCGACGACGATTTCTTCGCCCTCGGTGGCAACTCGCTGATCGCGACCCAGGTCGCGGCCCGGATCGGGGCCGCACTCGATACCCAGGTCCCGGTGCGGATGCTGTTCGAAGATTCGACGGTGGCCGCGCTCGCGGCCCGGGTGGAACAGCAGGCCGGCGCCGGCGGGCGTCCCGTTCTGGTCGCGCGTCCCCGGCCCGAACGCCCGCCGCTGTCGCAGGCACAGCAGCGGATATGGTTCCTCAACCGCTTCGAACCGGAGTCCGCGGTCGACAATATTCCGCTCGTACTGCGGCTCACCGGCACCGTCGATATGACGGTGCTGCTGCAGGCGGTGTCCGATGTGATCGCCCGGCACGAATCCCTGCGCACCGTGTACCCGGCCCACGAGGGCATCGGCTACCAGCAGGTGCTGCCGCCGGACCGCGCGGTTCCGGAGGTGGAGATCGTCGAAACGCACCGGGCCGCGGTGTCGGGTGCCGAACTCAGCGGCGACCTCCTCGCGTCGATCGCCGAATTCGGTTTCCGCGGCTTCGATCTGACCACCGAACTGCCGGTTCGGCTGCGGGTCTACCGCCTGACCGAGGACGACTACGTGCTGGCCGGTGTGGTGCACCATATCGCCGCCGACGGTTTCTCGATGCGGCCGCTGAGCCGTGACCTGATGATCGCGTACTCGGCGCGTTCGGCCGGCGCGGCCCCGGACTGGGAGCCGATGGCCGTGCAGTACATCGACTACGCGATGTGGCAGCGCGAGGTACTCGGGTCCGATGACGATCCGGCGTCGCTGGTCTCCCAGCAGCTGGACTTCTGGCGGGCCGAACTGGACGAACTGCCCGACGAACTCCGGCTGTCCAGCCGGCCCCGGCCGGCGGTCGCCGGCGAACGGGCGGCGACACACCGGTTCGTCGTGCCCGGTGCGGTGATCGACGAGTTGAACCGGGTCGCCCAAGCGCAGGGCGTCACCTTGTTCATGCTCGTGCACAGCACGTTCGCCACCTTGCTCGCCCGCCTCAGCGGTACCGACGATATCGCCATCGGTATTCCGGTCGCCGGCCGCGGCGATCGGGTGCTCGACGAGTTGATCGGCATGTTCGTCAACACGCTGGTGTTGCGGACCCGGGTCGATATCGGCGTGCCGTTCACCGAGCTGCTCGCGCATGTGCGCGATCGCGATCTGGCCGCGTTCGCACACGCCGACGTGCCGTTCGAGCGGCTGGTCGAGGCCCTCAATCCGGTCCGTTCCCAATCCCGTCAGCCACTGTTCCAGGTGATGCTCGCCTTCCAAAACCTCGGCGATACCCGGCTGGAACTGCCTGGTCTGACGATGAGCGGGCTGGGTGTCGACATACCGACCACCAAATACGACCTGTCGCTCACCATGAGCGACGCGGTCGCCGGCGGGTCGGGCATGGACGCCGAGATCCTCTACGCCACCGACCTCTTCGACGACGACTTCATCTCCGAGTTCGGCCGGCGATTCGTGCGGGTGCTGCGCGCGGTGATCGCGGACGCGACGGTGCCGGTCGGGGATATCGAACTCATGGCCCCGGCCGAACGCGCCCTGGTGCTCGAGCGCTGGAACGCGACGGGCTTCCCGGTGGAGACCGCGCTCACCGAGACCCCCGGCAATGCCACCGCCACCCTGGTCTCCCTGTTCGAGGCGCAGGTCGCCCGGACACCGGACGAGGTCGCACTGACCTTCGAGGGGACGAATCTGTCCTACGCCGAGTTCGCGGGCCGGGTACATCGGCTGGCCCGCCGGCTCGTCGAGATGGGTGTCGGGCCCGAGGTGTATGTGGCGCTGGGTATGCAGCGGTCCTTCGATCTCGTCGTCGGTATGTACGCCGTCGTCGTGGCCGGCGGCGCGTACATACCGCTGGATCCGGAACAGCCGGTGGAACGGCTCGGGCATATCCTCGATACCGCGCATCCGGTGTGTGTGCTCACCGCCGGTGCGGACCTGGACCCGGTGATCGAGCGGCAGCTGCGTATCGATCGGCTGGACCTGTCCGAGTACTCCGAGGCTCCGCTCACCGATGCCGATCGGCTGCGGCCGTTGCGCTCGGCCAACACCGCGTACGTGATCTTCACGTCCGGTTCGACCGGCCGCCCCAAGGGCGTCGCGGTAGCGCACAAGGCGATCGTGAACTACCTGGTGGCCGCGCACGCGCGGTACGGGATGAGCGCGTCCGATGTCATGCTGCAGCGCGGTACGGTCACCTTCGACGCTTCGGTCCCCGAATTCTTCCTGCCGTTGCAGGTGGGCGCCCGGCTCGTCATCGCCCGCCCGGACGGACACCGTGACCCCGCCTATCTCGCCGGGATCATCGCCTCCGAACGGGTGACGACGGTGCAGTTCGTACCGTCGATGCTGTCGGTGATCATGGCCGACACCGGTCCCGACGCCTGGTCGAGTGTGCGCCACATCGTCGTCGGCGGCGAGGCGCTGCCCGTCGATCTCCCACGACGGTTGCGGAAGCTGACCAACGCCCGGCTGGACAATCTGTACGGGCCCACCGAGGCCACGGTCGACGTCATCTACCACGAGGTGACCGAGGCCGATACGGAGTCGGTACCGATCGGCGTCCCGGCTTTCAACACCCAGGCCTACGTGCTGGACGGCCGGTTGCGCCTGGTCCCGCCGGGGGTTCCGGGCGAGCTGTATCTGGCCGGCGCGCAGCTGGCGCGGGGGTACGTGGACCGCCCCGATCTGACCTTCGACCGCTTCGTGGCGAACCCGTTCGGCGCCGGCGTACGGATGTACCGGACCGGCGACCTGGCGCGCTGGAATTTCGATGGTGAGCTCGAGTATCTGGGCCGCACCGACTTCCAGGTGAAGCTGCGTGGTCTGCGCATCGAGCTCGGTGAGATCGAGGCGGCGCTGCTCGGTGTGGAGGAGATCGCCCAGGTAGTGGTGGTCATGCGCGCCGATGAGCACACCGGTGACCAGCTCGTGGCCTATCTCGTGCCGGAAACCGGCCGGGCGATCGATCCGGAGGCGGTGCGGTCCGCACTGCGTGCCGAACTTCCGGCCTATATGGTGCCCGCCGCCTTCGTGGTCCTCGACGCGTTCCCGATGAACGCGGCCGGCAAACTGGACCGCAAAGCGCTGCCGGCGCCGGTGTTCGAGGCGCGCGTGTTCCGGGCGCCGTCGACCCCGATCGAGGAGGTCGTGGCATCGACGTTCGCCGAGGTGCTCGGTCTGGAGCGCGTCGGTGCGGACGACGATTTCTTCGAACTGGGCGGTAACTCGCTGGTCGCGACCCAGGTCGCGGCCCGGATCGGGGCCGCGCTCGATACCCAGGTCACGGTGCGCGCGCTGTTCGAGGCCCCGACGGTGGCCGCGTTGGCCGTGCGGGTCGAGCAGGCCGGTGAGAAAGCACGTCCGGCACTGGTGGCCGGGCCGCGCCCCGAGCTGGTGCCGTTGTCGTACGCGCAGCAGCGGATGTGGTTCCTGAACCAGTTCGACACCTCGTCGGTGGCCTACAACCTGCCGATGGCGATCCGGCTCTCCGGTGAGCTGGACGTGGCAGCGCTGCGCGCGGCCCTGGCCGATGTGCTGCGCCGGCACGAATCGCTGCGCACCTACTTCCCGGAGCGTTCCGGAGTGCCGGTGCAGCTGGTCGTGTCTGCGGATCGGGTCGACCTTCGATTGGAGACGGTCGCGGTCACCGCGGACGAGCTGCCCTCCGCGGTAGCGGAGTTCGTGGGTATCGGTTTCGACGTGTCCGTGGCCCCGCCGTTGCGGGCTCGGTTGCTCGAGGTGACGCCGCGGGAATTCGTGCTGGTGGTGGTCGTGCACCATATCTCCGGCGACGGTTTCTCGATGGCTCCGCTGGCGCGGGACGTGATGACCGCGTACGCGGCGCGGGCCCGGGACCTCGAGCCGGGATGGAATCAGCTCCCGGTCCAGTACGCCGACTACACGCTGTGGCAGCGGCAGGTCCTGGGCGCCGAGGACGATGTGAATTCGCCGCTGGCGCGCCAGATCGCGTTCTGGCAGCGCACTCTCGACGGTGTTCCCGACGAGTTGGCGCTGCCGCTGGACCGGTCGCGTCCGGCGGTCGCGTCGCTGCGCGGCGCAACGGTGAGCGGTGAGTTGTCCGCCGAGTTGATTCAGGGCCTGGACGGTGTGGCGCGGGATCGCGGCGCGTCGATGTTCATGGTGCTGCACGCCGGATTGGCGGCGTTGCTGGCGCGGTTGTCCGGTAGCGACGACATCGCGATCGGTACGCCGATCG
>NZ_JBKOOL010000224.1:0-7402 GCF_046764065.1 Nocardia sp. NPDC002869 | reverse complement strand
CTGTCAAGAACGGCACGTGGGGTCCAGATCCGCGCAAAGTCACGCTAAGCGGTTTGGCTATCAATCCAGGCTTCGTGGCGAGCGCTACCGCAGACAAATTCCGGAGTCACCAGTAGGCCTGGGAATCCCGAAGCTGACCCCGGGGCAAAGTAACGTGCGGGTAAGTGTTTTCGGCTCTACCGTTGCCGATCGTGCGTCAGGAGTGGTCGCCCGAGGATCTGATCGGGGCGTGGACGCTGGTCGAGAAGGACTGGCGGTTGGTGGGCAACAAGACGGGTGGGACCCGGCTGGGTTTCAGCCTGTTGCTGAAGTTCTTCGAGCTGGAGGGCCGGTTCCCGCGCGGCCCGGAGGATCTTCCGGCGGTTGCGGTGGTTTACGTCGCCGGGCAGGTGAAGGTCGATGCGACAGAGTTCGCGAAGTATCCCTGGCATGGGCGTTCGGCGAAGTATCACCGTGCGCAGGTCCGCGAGGAGTTCGGGTTCCGTGAGTTCACCCGCGTCGACGAGGAGCGGCTGACCGAGTGGCTTGCGGCTGAGATGTGCCCGGTGGACTTCCGTGAGGAGAAGCTGCACGAGGCACTACTGGTGCGGTGCCGTGCTGAGCGTATCGAGCCGCCTGGGCGGGCCGAGTATCGGCGGATGCTGCCCCCGCTGCTGGCGGCGTTGGACTTTCGGTGCGACAACACCGCCTATCGGCCGGTGATGCAGGCTCTGGAACTGCTGCAACGCTACGCCAAGGTCGGTCGACGGCAAGGTCCGCTTCTACGCCGAAACGGACACGGTGCCGCTGGACAACGTGGTCCCCAAGGCGTGGCGGGAGGCCGTGGTCGACGAACGCGGCCAGCGTCGAACGCATCCCGTACGAGCTGTGCGTGCTGGTGGCATTGCGGGATGCCCTGCGGCGCAGGGAGAGCTATGTCGACGGTACTCAGCGGTGGCGCAATCCGGAGGACGATCTGCCCGGTGACTTCGACGCCACCCGCGAGGTCCACCACGCGGAGATCCGCAAGCCGCTGGACCCGACGGAATTCATCGCCGGTCTCAAGCAGCGTATGACCGACGCGCTGACGCGTCTGGATACCGCGCCGGCGGCGGTGGGTCGATGAGTGGGGTGTCGTGGCCTTCCCCCCGTCAAGAGGCGGATCGGGTGAGCAAAGACTTTGGTAGGAATCTGATGGCCGGGGTGGTCGAGGCCTTGAGCCGCCATCTCGGGAAAGTGAGCGATACCATCACCAATCCCTGGTACAGGGGCAAGAACATTCGCCCGCTCGAGCAGGGGATCGCCGAGACGGTCGATAGGGAGCAGCTCATCCGGGAGAGGTTTTGGCGGCTTTCTTCGAAAGGCAACAGGTGGCTTTGGCGGAGATGAAACCGATGCTGCCCTCGGCCGGGGAGCTGCGGATTCGGCCCGGGTCGACCCCGCAGTATCTGAGGGACACCGATCTTCGCCAGGTGCGTGCCCGGCAGATGCGACAGCTCGACGATATCGATCAGAACGATGGCGGCCGGGAACGCAAGCACGGTACCGAACCGGTGAAGATGGACCCGGCCTCGCTGCGCACGCAGCCAACAGCAGACCTGGGTGCCTTGTTATCGGAGGCGGGGAAGACCGAGGGCGGTGCGCGGTTGGTGGTCGGCGGCGGTCACGCTTTCCGACCCGCGGAACCGGGTGAGGTGTTCCTCAACGGCGAGCCGGACTCCAGGCCGGATATCGTGGCGGATTTCCGTGACATGTCGGCGCTGCCCGACACGGTCTACTTCGACAGAATGCCGTTGTTCTACCGCCTGCGCGATGGCGGCGCCGCCGAGCTCCATCGAGTTCTGAAACCCGACGGCAGGCTGCTCATCCCTACCGGAGCAGTGGAGATCCTGCCCGCCCTGGAGCGATCGATGAACGTGGACGCTCTGTAGAAGGCGGGGTTCACCGACATCGAGATCAGAGTGGCCGAAGACAGCAGGGCCAGCCCGCACTGTCCTGGAGTGAGCTCAGCGCCAACAAAGCAGAATCCCCGCGTCCAGGCTCCACCGCGTCCATCGCCACTACCTGAACCGACCATCGGGTAGCGGTAGGAATTGCCTGCCAGGGGTTCCGGTAGTACTCAGGGTGGGAACCGAATACGGGGTGTCGTTAACGATCGTGTCATCCGGTACATGAAGCCCTGTCCGGCCAGGTGCCACCGCCGGTATTCGCCGCCAGCGCCGGTCCGGGCAGTGGGGTCACCGTTGACCGCGATATCACTGTTCTGGTTCGGCCCGCTACCTCACACACCGGGCGAAACATCAGGAGGGGCACCGTCTCTACCTGCGTAGAACGCTTGTCTGCGGCGGGCGACACGTACGTCCACCACGGGGAACAAGTGAGTCGCGCTGCCACGGGAGGATAATTCATCGGCGGCGTCTCGCGTCGAGCTGCCACGTGGTAAACGTTCGAAGGAGCCATGGAAAAATCGTCACGCGAATGGCTCGAACACCTCGCAGCAGATGCCGTGAAGGCCGCGCGCCAGGCAGCGGGCAAGCTCTCCGGAGACATGGAGGCAGCCAGAGGCCACATCGATGACGCCGTTGCCAAGGTCACCGAGGCCGAGGTGCGATCCGTCGCCGAGATGCGAGACGCGGTCGGGCAAGAGATCCTTGACAGTCCCATGTTCTCCAGAACCCCGCTCGCCGGCCCAAGATACTACCTCCGGAAAATAGTCGGCGAGGACCTCGACTTCGTCATTCAAGACATGAGGCGTGATGGAGTCAACCTGAGGGACGCCGCCGCAATGAACCGCTGGCTGGAGCAGAACTATACGCCGAGGGACGCCAACGCAATGGACCGCTGGCTGGAGGAGAAAAATAGGCCGCGCGGAGAGGTCACCGAGACCGACGCGCGATCCGCCGGCAAGGAGCGAGACGTCCCGACCCCGCAATCCCAACCGACAGGAGACCGCCCGCAGGTCATACAGGCCCCTTTCAGGGACGAAACCGCACCCACGGTCACGAAAACCGAAGGCCCAACCGGGCAAGAGATCCTCGATAGTCCCATGTTCTCCGGAAAACCGCTCGCCGGCGCAAGATACTACCTCCGGAAAATAGTCGGGGAGGACCTCGACTTCGTCATTCAAGACATGAGGCGTGATGGAGTCAACCTGAGGGACGCCGCCGCAATGGACCGCTGGCTGGAGGAGAAATATAGGCCGCGCGGATAGGGCGCTGGGATCGGGTGTGGAATACGGGCGGCACGGCCCCGGCGATCATGCAAGTTTCTTACCCCTACTACGGAAATCTGATATCGGCCGACCCATGGCTTGGCCCGACACACGATCGACTACGCCCCGCCTGCTCCGCGAGCAGGAAAACGAGGGTAGAGGAGCATCCACCGAAAATACGCCGGCAGATGGTGACCTACTCTTTGCCGGCGGATTTCTGGCGGACGAGCCTCTAACCCCGTTACCTTTTTCGTGGGCCCGGAACCGGGCCCACGGTCGCCAGGCCCGGTATGACTTCTTGCCCCTGTCTTTTCCATGATCCGGGGGGGGGTGGTGTCGCCGGGTCCTGGTGGCGTCGACGGACCGCTGATGGGGACAGGGCCGCTGGTAGGTCTCTTCGTAACGTGGGTGCCGGGCGTTGACGCTGGATCGGCGACCGTCCGGTGAGCGTTTCGATGCGATGAGGGCCGAGCAAGGTGACACAACCCTATGCCGTGTTCTGCGGCGTTGACGTGGTAAAAGGCGAACATCACGCGGTCGGGCTCGACCCGGCCGGGAAACGGTTGTTCGACAAGGCACTGCCCAACTTCGACAAGGCACTGCCCAACGACGAATCCCGGCTGCGGGCAGTGTTCGACAAACTCGCCACCCACGGCCGGCTGCTGATCGTGGTCGATCAACCCAACACGATCGGCGCCCTGCCGGTCACCGTCGCGCGCGCCTGCGGACACGATGTCGCCTACCTGCCCGGATTGTCGATGCGCCGCATCGCCGACCTCTACCCAGGCCAGGCCAAGACCGATGCCCGCGATGCCCACATCATCGCTGATGCCGCCCGCACCATGCCGCACACGCTGCGCCGCGTCGACGTCGGCGATGAAACACTCACCGAACTCGCTGTCCTGGCCGGGTTCGACGACGACTTGGCCGGTGAGGCTACCCGCACCAGCAACCGCATTCGTGGTCTGCTCACCGGCGTCCATCCCGCTCTCGAACGAGTCCTCGGCCCGAGAATCGCGCACCCGGCGGTGCTGGAGATCCGAGGTCCTGACCTCGATGCCCGGCATCGGAGTCAGGACCGGCACCCGCATCCTGCTCGAAGTCGGTGATGCCACGGCGTTCGCCTCGGCCGGGCACCTCGCCTCCTACGCCGGCATCGCCCCGATCACTCACCGTTCCGGCAGTTCCATCCGCGGTGAACATCCCGCCCGATCCGGCAACCACAAACTCAAACGGGCGTTGTTCCTGTCCGCGTTCGCCGCCCTGCACGACCCGGCCAGCCGCGCCTACTACGACCGCAAACGCGCCGAGGGCAAGAAACACAACGCCGCCCTCATCTGCCTCGCCCGACGACGCTGCGACGTCCTCTACGCCATGCTCCACAGCAAACAGCCCTACCGGGCACCGGCAGCCTCAGCGGCTTGACGAACACCATAGACCTCCGATTCTGCTTACTTGTCAAGCGGCAGCTGGTTCCGGTGGCGCGGCGGGCCGGCTGAATGCTTTGGCGGGGTCGAAGGTTTCACCGGTCTGCAGGCAGTGGTAGAGCTGGCCGAGCATCTTGTTGAACGGGTGCCGGACCGCGGGTGCGTGGCGGTCGCCGTGGTCGCGCCGACGCCGGTAGTGCTGTTGGCCCGCCCGGGCAGCACGACCAGCGTCGTTCCCCAGACCCAGCCGACCGCAGCCAAGCGGTCGTTCTTGATTCGTCGGTGGGTGATGGAGATTGCCTTGTCGGACGCCCTGGTAACAGGCGCGGACCCGGCATATGCCTTCAATGCCCGGGCATCAGCGAAACGGGCCCGGTCGTCACCGATTTCGGCGAGCATTCGGGATCCGGTGAGGTCCGCAAGCCCCGGGAAGCTCGTGATGATGGCGTAGTCCGGGTGCCGGCGGAACTCGGCGGCGGTCGCTTGTTCCAGTTCGGCGGCGCCGGTGCAGGCAGCGTCGAGCATGGCCAATAGTGCCAGGGCGTGGCGGCCCATCGCCTGTTCGACCGGCGCCGGTTGCCGCAACTGCGTGGTTCGCAGTCCCTCGACGATCTCGGCCGCGAGCTGGTCAACACCACGTTGGCGGCCGGCTCGCCGCAATGCGGCGCCGACTCGTGTCTTGGTCAGCTTCGCTCCGAGAGCCGGCGTCGGTGCGATGGCGAGGACCGCACGGGCTTCGGCTTTGGCCAGGTTCGTGGCGGACTTGGCCGCGAAGGTAGCCAGAAACGCCGGATAGTATTCGCGCAGCAGCGACCGCAGCTCGTTGCCGGCCTTTGTGCGTCGCCAGACCGCGTCCTGCTGGGCGCGTGCGAGGACTGCGACGGCCCGGGCGAGGTCACTGTCCTCGGGCAGTTTCCGGTGCAGGTGGGCGTCGACGCGCAGGATGTTTGCCAAGGTCATGGCATCGGCGTGGTCGGATTTTGCCCGTGCGACGCTGTGGCGTTCGCGGTAGCGTGCCACGGCCATCGGGTTGATCGCGAATACGGGCCGTCCGGCGGCCCGCAGGGCAGCGACCATAAGACCGCGCGGGGTCTCGATCGCCACTGGGATCGGGTCCTCCGCGGTATCACCGGCCTCGCCCAGCATCTGCGTCAGTTCGGCGAACCCTGTCGGGTCATCACTGATCCGCTTCTTGGACACGAGTTTGCCCTCGTGATCGACGATCGCGATGTCGTGGTGTCCTTCGGCCCAGTCCACCCCGCAGTAACGGTGCATCTATCCTCCATCCGATCTGTTTCCGCTGGTCTCGAACCCAAGCGAGAACGCGCAGCGCCCTACTTACGAGCCTCCGTGGGCTGGCCTCCGATGAGCTGTTCGCGATCCCAGCTCACCCGCACGGCGCCGGTCTGTGTCAGAGCTCGAAGGGCTCTCGAATTACAGGGGCGTCCGGATCGTGCAGGCGGGCTCGAACCACGTTCTATCCCAGTCGAATACAACGGCCGGGCAAGGACGACACGCCGTGCCGATGCCCTGCCCGGCCGATCCCGCCGCCGCCTCGCCCGCGGTCTTGCATCAGGGCTCCCGGCCCACGAGATGTGCAGGGGTCCAGACGGCAGCGCCTCGCTACCCGAGCGTGCACTGTCTGTACAGAGGGCTCATAGCCCCGGTTTCGATCCAGGCATCGAACGGGCGGCAGTCCGACGAGGTACCCACGGCCTATGGCGAGGGGTCTACAGCCCCAGGGACACCCAGGGGTTCACCGCGCCGGACCCGAACGAATCGCAGTGACCACGGTCTGAGCACTGAGGCCCCAGACGAGGCCGGTTCCCAAGGACTGTGGCTCCGGATGCGTTCACGGATAAGTAGGGACACCCCCCAACGCCACCCGCCAGAGGTCCGTAACCGCCCAGGCCTGCTGTCAAGCAATCATTCGTTTGCGAGACACGGTGACGCCTGGATTGTCCTCCCAGGTCGGAGACGTCTTACATGCCGTGTCCGCTTAAACGTCTCGCTGTCGGGGGTACGCGATACGCTCCCGCCAGTGAGAATCGGCTACGGACGGGTGTCCACCCGCGATCAACATCCCGAAGCGCAGCACGACGCGCTCACCGCAGGTTCGGGATTCCTGGGCCCAGTACGGAACGGACCAGCGTTAACGACGCGAAGTCCGCGGGTTCAGGTCGAAAACGATTCGAACCTGACGGTTCGGAGTTCGACCTGGATGGCGAAGCCCAATCGATTGCTGTCGCGGCGGCGTTCAGCGATCAGCTCGTGGTCCTGGTCGTCGAGATGGAAGAACCGCTCCAGCTCGACCCGGGACAACACTCCGAACTGGCCGTACCCCGGTGTCGCACCCTCATCCTGCACAGCCGCTCATGAAACCATCAGCGCGGCAACAATGCTCATTAAACTCCCGAAACGGTGCTCAGACCACCTGGTCTGGCTTAGCGTGACTTTTCACGCCACTGGACCCCCCATGCCAGAACGCGGCCGACGAGACCAAGGGGCGGGGGTCGCTGGAGGAAAGAGTGCACGGAGCAGGCGCGGAAGACGAGTCCCCGAAAGCGGCGTTGCGGTCGGCCGATCCACGGCGGCAATTCGATGCGCTGATCGCGCTGACCAAAGCCGGTGGGTCCGGCGCGGTTCCGGATATCCTGCCGGTGTTCGGGGCGCGTGACGACGAGGTGCGGGCCGCGGCGGTCCGAGCGGTCGGATACCTGGGCGGCGACCGGCCCGCTGCGGACGGGCCGCCCCCGTGTCGATGCTTGCCGATGCCGACGACATC
>NZ_JBKOOL010000223.1:0-7441 GCF_046764065.1 Nocardia sp. NPDC002869 | reverse complement strand
CCCGACCCTATTCCGTTCTGCTCACCGCCGCCCCAGGGGTTCCCGACGTGGGCGGCCGCGCGGGCCGGGGCCGCCCCGGGGGCGCGGCCCCGGCCCGGCTGCTGTCCGGTGTTCTCAGAAGATCGCCTGGCTGACCGCGTTCGGTCCGTCGAACGTCCGGTCCGGTAGACCGCCGAGGGCGTCGAGCACGTCCGCGTCGGCGCCGTTCTTCTTCGCCGTGGAGACGAGGCCGTCGCGGTCACAGGGATAGTCGACACCGGAAAGATACTTCTGCACCTGCACAGGACTGATCTGGCTCATTGTTTCCTCCCTCGCTCGAAATATGCTGTCGGCCCGGCGATTCCACATCACCGACCCGGTCACGAACTCTGCGCCGGGTCACGTTCGGTGGTGGTGACCCGACCGGTTTCCCGGTCGGTCGGCATCTCTGCCGTACCTCCTGAGCCGTTGTCGCCGGTGACGGCCGTTCGCCGCCACCCCGCCGCCTACCCGGGGCCGGCGCGGGCAAACACTCGGCGGCCGCGTGAACACGGCCGGCAGTATCGGTGCGCGCGGCTCGCCGCGGCCGCCGGCGGCACCGGGCGCGTAGGGTAGGGGTGAAGCGGGTTCACGTTCGCCTTGAGACTCCAGGGTCGGCCCGGCCACGATGCGTAGTGCATCTCGACTGATCCAGGTCCCCATGAAGCCATTCAGTTTCTCTGCTGTACCTCCTGCCCCCATTTCGCCGCTGCCGTCCCGATCACCCGGCGACCAGCTGACCTTCCGGACTCTCCGGCGCGGCGAAATCGTCGTCCTCGCCGTCCGCGGCGAAGCGGATGCCTTCACTCTCGCCCTGTGGCGGCAGAAGGTGCGCGAGGCGGTCTATACGGCGACCACCGGGTGTGGCGCGCTGATCGTCGATGCCACCAGGCTCGGTTTCCTGTCGTTGCGCACAGTGGAGGCGCTGGCGGTGGACGCGGAGCAATACCGCCGCGACGGTGTGGAGGTATGCCTTGTCACCGGTGACCCACGTATCGCGCGTTTCGCCGGCACCGACTCCCGCACCGCGAGCCTGCCCATCCGCTCCACCGTCGTCGCGGCGGTGACCATGCTGCGGCCGCGGCCGGAAACCGCGGCCATCGGGCCGGGCCGGTTTCGAGCCCCGCTCATCACCCGGGACGAGCCGGGAATCGACCGGCCCGCCTATTTCGCCGGCGAGATCGTCGCCGGATCCGCGGCCGGTATCCCGGACGCCGTGATCGGTTCGGCCATGCCACGCCGCCGCTGACTCGCCGGCTGTTCGTCCGGCAGCCCGGTCGGGGACCCGATGGTCTCCGGCCGGGCTATTTCTCACTCGTCGCAGAGGTCGATCGTGCCCAGATCGAGTTCGAGCAGGGCCCCTGTCTGGACGCACTGTACGAACGGCACACCGTGGCACTGCCCGATACCGCCGGCGAAGTGCGGTGGCCGCGATTCGCCGCGCGCGCCGCCGCACTCGGTATCGGCAGTATGCCGTCGTTTCAGCTCTACGTGCTCGGCGACGATCTCGGCGCCCTCAATCTGTACGCGCGCGTGCCCCGCGCCTTCGACGCCGATTCCGAACGGGTCGGACGGCTCCTCGCCGCCCACGCCGGCGTGGCGATGGCCACGGCACAGCAGGTTTCGCAGTTGAAGCACACCCCTCGACACCCGTGACCTGCTCGGTCAGGCCAAGGGCATTCTCATGGAGCGGTACAAGCTGACCGCCGAACAAGCCTTCGCCCTGCTGGTGCGGGTCAGCCAGCACAGCAATACCAAGCTCACCGAGATCGCTTCCTACCTCTGCCGCAGCGGCGAGTTGCCCCCCGGCCGGTAGTTCGGGCCGCGGGTGTGCGGCGTCGTCCGGACGCTACTGTGCACCGGCCCACAATCCTTCAGCCACCCTGAAGGAAGTGCTAGGCTTCAGCTCCTATGAAGGTGTCTCACCGCGTGCGCCGCCGCGGTCATCATCACGATGATCCACCCGAGGCAGCGCCAGGCCCTCGCGGCGCCCGACGACGGGCGGCGATTGCGCACTCTCGGCATGCTCAGCGGCGGCTACAACGTGCTGTGGCTCATTGTCGTGGTGCTCATGATCGTGCGCCCCGGCGCGGCCTGACCCGGCACGACCGGCGAGCACGTCACCGTGCCCACCACCCGACGATATGAGGACGAACTTCCGTGAGCATCCGTCATTACCTGCACCGCGCACCCTCCCTCTCCGCACGAGAGGCGATCGACGCCGTCCGCGCCGGAGCACTGATCGTGGATGTGCGCCGGCAGTTCGAATGGAATCGCACCCACATTCCCGGTGCGGTCCACCTACCGCTGGAACAGTTGACGACAGAATGCGAACAGTTGCCCGACGATCGGCTTCTGATCACCTTCTGCACCGGCGGTCTGCGGTCCTACGGCGCCGCGAATCTCCTCGTCGAATACGGCTTCGAGGCCAAGAACATGTCGGGCGGCCTGATCGAATGGCGTGCCGCCGGCGGCACGCTCGCGGCAGGTGGGCGACCGGGCCGGTGACGGCCGCCGGCTCCGGACACCGCAGGGTGTACGGCGTCGAGACCCCGGACACCGTGCCGTGACAACGCCGATTGTCAGCAATCGAACGGCCAACACTTTCGTACCGCGTACGGGCCGGACCCATTGATATCGGTTCCAGCGCATGTGGATGTGCGCCGCCGAGAATCTCGACTTCCGTGCGCCGACCTGCCAACGTTCCGCAAATACCGGCACTGCGCATTCTCTGTCAACGGTGGTTAAGTTCTCGTTGATCGTCTCCTCCCCAGCCCGGAAAGTGATCGAATGTTCTGTACCGGAGGAGAACAGTAATATCGTCCGGGCCCGCGCCCAGGAGGTTGTCACCGTGACCGAGACCAGCGGCGCCACGCTGCGTCCGTCCACACTGGACCGATTGGTCCAGCTCGACGAAAACGAGACACTGTCGGCCGAAGACGTGCGGTCCGCGGCGCGCAAGCTAGGTCTGGCCGAGGGGCAACTACACCAGTGGCTGACTTTCCACAGAGCGCGGCGCACCCCGCTCACGTCCCAGAAGGTACCCGAACCCGCCACGCGCATAATGGGTTACCGCGACGCCGAACCCCGGGACCGGGTCGCCGACGTCGTACTGACCACCGGTGACGACGCACTCCCCGGGATACCGGACAGCGATGTCACCACATTCCGTGCCGACGCCCACCGCGAGCTGACCGCGCCGGAATTCGACCGTCTCGACGCGGTCTACACCGAAGGTATCGAGGCGACCTGCCGCTGGCTCGCCGCGCGCACCGGCCGTCCGTGCGTACACCACCCGGGTGGCACCGCCGCGGCGATACCGTTCGGTGAACCCGGAAGCGCCGGATACTTCTGGGAGCGTTCGCTGTCGACTTCCCGGCCCGGGCTGCCCGAGGCGAACCACCCCAGCGACCGGCGCGAAATCCTCGGCCTGTACCGGTTTCTCGGCGAGCTCGTCTGCGGCAGCCCGGGTCGTGGGCACACCGTGGCCCGGCTGCGCGGGGCACAGGCGGGCTTCCTGCTGCACGGTATGCGGCTGAACCTGCCGCCCGACCTCAACTACTCGGTGGGCCCCGGATTGACCACCGTATGCCTCGAGGACGGCACCATCGGCCGGATCCGGGCACGCACCACGAACCCGGTCGACGCGGCGGCCCTCGCCACGGCGTTGTGTACCGGCGCCACCACGGTGGAACTCGGTTCGGTGCCGTGTACGGGGCTCACCCGCGACGGAGTCGTCTTCACCGGGCCGATCGGTTACGCACAACCCGCCGACCTGTACGTATGGGTTCTACCGGGTTCGGTGCGAGCACTGTTGCACGAGGCCCGCGCGTACCAGGAAGCCCGCCCGGAGCCCGTGTCGAAACTGTTCGCCGGCGGCATCGGCGGTGCCGGTCGCCGACTGCGCCAGACCGCCGCACGCTGTGCGGTGACGATGCCGGAACTCCATCACTGGCACCACAGCTGGATCCGCGGGGCCGGGTTACTGCGGGGAGCCGAATCGCCGGAGCCCGTGCACAACACCGATCTGTTGTTCGCGTTGCGGCTCGCGCCGAATCCCGCGCCGCCGCGAACTCGTTCGGTCTGATACCGCGGCGGGACCCTTCGAGTTCGTCGTCCGGGCGCACGGGGAGTCACCCGGACCACGGGCCTTCCGGCACCGGAAGGGAGCCGGCGGTGTGCGCGGGTACGGAAGGCACGGTGGGCCCTCCGCGCCCGGGCAGGACCGACGACAGCGCCCCGAGCACATCGGCCGTCTGGTCCGCGGGACCACCCCGGGTGTGCGCGGCCACCGTGTAACCCGGGCCGAACGACGCCGAGGCGACCTCCTGTGGCGGGACATCCGCCCAACCCCATTTGGTGCCCTGGACGCCGGGCAGCGCGGCCGTACCCCAGTTCTGTTCGGTGCCGTCGGCGGCGCGGGGTGCGGCGGTGGCCATCCAGGACAGGATCGGGGAGGCCGGATCGGTGCGCAGTTTGGCGTCGAGGAAATCGGCCACGTCGGCGGTACTGGTGGTGGAACTGCCCCAGTTCGCGCCCGGCCTGGTTTCCGCCAGCCCGTACTCCGCGGCGACCATCGCGATGGCCCCGGGATATTTCGCCGCCACCGCGTCGGCGGCCGCATCGTCGGAATACCGGATCATCCGCTCACCAAGGGCGAGGTCACCGGCCGAACCGTCACCGTGGCGCAGTGCGTAATCGGTGAGGTAGAGCTTGGCCAGCGACAGCGCGCTGCGCACCTGGTGTTCGTCGGCGGTGCCCCAGCTCAGGCCGGTGAGCGAACGGACCGAGATGGCCGTGCGCGGCGTGGGCTCGCCCGCGGCGGTGGGTGGGACCAGGTCGGGGACCGGCGCCGCCTGCGCGACAGGCGGTCCGAGAGCGCAACAGGTGGCGAGTGCGGCGAAGGCAAGGGCGCGGTAGTCCATGGCCTCTCCCGGCGTCGGTGCGGGCACGGCCGGCCCGCGTCATCGACCACGTTCCCCGGGGCACGGCGCACAAACTCCGGTCACGACTCAGCGCGGTAACAGTCGGTGAACGGTAGATCCGCCCCGGCACGGTGTCAGACCCGCCCGGCCGCCGTCACCGCCGGCGGGCCGGCCCGCGGGCGCCGTACGGCACCGCACAGGAGCGCCGCCACCACACACAACCCCGCGGCCACGCGAGGATCCACGCGATCGTGGAGCCGCGCGATCACCGCCCGTGTCCTGGTGGCGATGGGTGCAGAGGACAACATCTTCTGCAACTTCACGGTCAGCTGCCGCGACGCCGCGTCGATCGCGGCCAACGAGGCGCCTTACTACAGCGGCGCCGCAGATTTCGACGCACTGGTCGCCCCCGGGGTCGCCCACAACCTCACCCTGCACCCCAGCGCACCCGTGACCTTCGCGGCCATGAACCACTGGATCACCACGGGCGACCTCTGACGCGGCCGGGCTCACGCCGGATGACCGGGCCGCAGGCCGGCGACATCGTGGAGGCGCAGCACGGCCGGCGCGGAGGCCGGGGCCGCGGCGTCCTCGGGCGCCAGCACCAGGCCGACATGGTCACCGAAATCGTGCCGGGTGAGGATGCGACCGCAGAACCAGGCCACGGCATCGAGCAGGATCGGGACCCCGTGCGGGCCGGAGCGCCAGCGGCACCGGTCGAATTTGTCGATCTCGTCACCGGTCTGCGTGCCGAACAACACGGCGAGTTCCGCATCGTCCGTACCGACCAGGTGCACGGCGGCGAACTCCGCGCCCGGCGCCACCCGGAAGGTGTGATTGGTCTCGGACAGGCAGACCAGGAACCGGGCGGGGTCGATCCCGACCTGGGACGCGAATCCGACCAGGCACCCGGACCGTTCACCGCCCGCGGCCAGGGTGACGATGTACACGGGTGCGTCGGCGGCGGCCACCAGATCGTCGAAGGCGTCGGACTCGGAGTGTGTGTTCGCCGGCATATGCCGTGTATATCAGGACGGCCCCGGCGACAGGACCGCTGTCAGTAGTAGACCGGGCCGGGGACCACCGCGTCAGCGTCGCCGGTGATGGCGATACTGCGCGGGGACGCCAGGAAGGTCACCACATCGGCCACCTCGCGGGCATCGATCGCCAGGCCGCCCCCGAGCCCGAGCGGAACCCGGGATCAGGCGGCCGTGGTGATCGAATCGGCCTCGCCGGGCTCGGCCATCGCCTGCTCGCGCAGGGTCCGCAGCGTTTTGGCGAGGATCCGCGACACCTGCATCTGCGAGATATCGAGCCGTTCGGCGATCTGCACCTGGGTCATGTTCGCGAAATACCGCCAGACCAGGATCTGCCGTTCCCGCTGCGGCAGTTCCGCGATCAGCGGGCGCAGTGTCATCGCGTCCTCGAGCAGCCGGTAGCAGGGGTCCTCCCCGCCGAGCCGGGCCAGTACCGCCGGCGGCGAGACCTCGTCGTCCTGGTCGTCGGTGGGTGCGTCGAGGGAGCTGCTGGTGTGCGCGTTACCGGCGATGAGCGCCCGGGTGACGTCGGTGAGATCGGCGTCGAGTTCCGCGGCGATCTCCCGCGCGGTGGGCATCCGGCCCAGCCGCTGGTACAGCGTCTCGGTGGCCGGGCCGATCCGCAGATGCAGTTCCTTGGTGCCGCGCGGCACCCGCACGGCCCAGGTGTGATCGCGGAAGTGGCGGCGCACCTCGCCCATGATGGTCGGGATGGCGAAGGACAGGAACGAGCTGCCCCGCGACCCGTCGAAGCGGTCCACCGCCTGGACCAGGCCGAGCCGTGCGATCTGGAGTAGATCGTCGAACGCTTCACCGCGGCCGGAGAAACGGCGCGCGATATGTTCGGCCAGCGGCAGGCAGCGGTGCACGATCTGCTCGCGTAGCGCCCGCCGGCGCGAATCGTCGGGTGCGAGCGCCGCCAGTTCGGCGAACAGCGGTTCGATGTTGTCGTAGCTGTCCCCGGGGCCGGGCACATGGGCGGTACGTGACGCACGATCTCCGGCGTGCTGGTCGGTCGTGGCTTCGGTTGTTTCGTTCACCGGATGCTCCTCGGGCTTTCCCAAACCTCGTTGGACCAGGGATACCCCCACGACGCGGTGATCGAAACGTGATCTGAAAATCACGCGAGTGCGAATCGGCCGGCGCCTGTGGCGGGCCGGGGCCGGGAGTGGTGTTTCGGACGGCCGAAAACGGTCATGCGCACCATGACGGACGCCGTCGCCGGCAGACAGTCATGCGGCGCGATCGCCCAGGCGAGAGAACGGAGGACCGATGACCATTCAGGACACCATCGCTCAGCTGCACCAGGACATCACCACGGCCGAGGACGCGGGTGACGAAGCCACCGCGGCGCGATTGCGCCGGGAACTGGAAACCGCACTGCGTACCGCCGAGGACCCGGACACCGGGCAACAGGGCGCGCAATAGCGTGCCGGACCGCTGGCGGGGACACCCGGTGCG
>NZ_JBKOOL010000222.1:0-7680 GCF_046764065.1 Nocardia sp. NPDC002869 | reverse complement strand
GTCGTGAACGACCGACGTTTCCGAGACACAGGGACATCCTTCCGCAGGACCAATGATCCTGCTAACTCGGTGTCCACTACCCAGGGGGAGCCTCAAACCTCGGGCCCACCGATCAACTTCGTGTCGATCGTTGCGCCCTGGCGGTTGTTGTCCAACAGCAGTTTGATAGCGGTCAGGTCCTGGGTAGCCTTGTCGGCTCCCTGGACATGAGCAAGAACCTCGATGTCTGCCGGTACCAGGCCGATGGTCTCGGCCAGCGCGCGAACCTGGTCCTTGGATAGACCGGTGCTCGTGCCAAGCTCAGCGAACTTCGTATCAAGCTCGGCGAAGACCGGCCCGAGGTCGCCCCCGGCTTGGGCCACTCCGACAACCGCGTCTCGAAGATCCTGGAACGACGTACGGAGCCGATCACCGTTCTCGGTCTTCGTGTTGATCTGCCCATCGGGATTGATCAACTGTTCGGCTCCGAACCCTTCGGCAGGGTCCCAAGACTCCCCGATACCTTCGATATCGCGAAGCTGAGAGTTCAACCGCTGGATAGCGTCGCCAAGCTCTACCGGCTTCCCGGTGAGCGCGTCAAGCGCTCGCTTCATCGCGGTAATACGGTCATCGGCACTGGCAGATTCATCCGCCAGCGTCTTAACCGCTTCAGTCAGGGAAGCGAACCCGGGAGTCGAGTTCCGCACCGCGTCAGCAGAACCCTGGAGTCCGCTACGGGTCTGCTTCAGGATGTCCACGACATCCGTTCCAGCGTTTCCGGTGCCTTCCAGCTTCGCTATCAGCTCGTCATACGCTGGTCCGCCCTTCGCCACGATCGGCCCGAGGTCGGACAGTTCCAGGCGCATACCTTCGAGCGCGCCCCGCAGCGTGTCGTTCTGGTCTATCGCGCGCTGTACCTGGTCGTACTGTTCGTTGACCTCTTTAGCGTTCCAGGTGAAGACATGCTTCTGGAACGAGTCGAACCAGTGATGCCCTTCCTTGGCTACCTCGGTGATCCGCGCCAAGTTGGCTTCAACGGCTTTTCCGGCCGAATCCATAGCGTTGGTGTCGAGCGCACCGTTAGCAGCGGCTACAGCTTGGGTGAACGAACCCTGTGCTTTCGCTCCTTGGACAACCGCGCTGGCGAGAGCTTCATGGACGCGCTTCGCCTGTTCGGCAGCACCCATATGGCCCATGATCGCGGCTCCACCAGCCGCCAGAGCGATACCAAGCGGACCGCCCAGCATTCCGACGACACCGGATGCTGCGCTTCGCAGACCACCCAGAGCGGTTGTCGCGGTGGCTTGGACACGAGCACCCATCGTTGCCGCAGAAGCCGCGGTGGTTCGCATAGCCGCAACCAACGGCGCAGACGAAGCAGCAGCCACCCTCTGGGCAGCCGCGTACTGAGCCAGCGACGTAGTAGCGGCACGGACAGCGATCGTTTCCCGGGTCCGGGCGATAGCTTCGGCGATACGTCCACGAATCGTGGTCGCCTGCTGGCTGACCTCGATACCTCGGGAGGTCAGGTAAGCCCGTATCGCCTCGTTGTGAGCCGAGATAGCCCGTGTCTGGGCGATAGTGGACGCGATAACAGCGGGCTGCATGATCGCGTTAGCGATACGCGACCACTCGTAGGCGACATGAGAAATCTTGCCGACCGCCAAAGCACCAACCAAGACACCGGTAGCGATCCCCGCCTTGTCGGCGTGGTCCGCCAGGAACCGCATAGCCGAACCGACACCCCGCAGAGTGGCAGCAGCGACCGTGCCCGTGTCGCCGGTCAACGAGACCAGAGACTGACCGACACTCTTGCCCGCGTCAGCGAGCTTCGACAGGGTGCCCCTAAGCCCGGATCCGTCACGGGTGACGCTGCGGAAGGTCTCACCGGCCGACGCGGCACCGCCGGTCAGCTTCTCCCAGAACGCGGACATCCGGTTACCGTCTTCGGCGGATCGGAACGCGTTGACCGCTTCTCGGATCCGGGCAGCCAACCCGCCTAGCTTGTCCCAAACCTGCCGAGCCTTGATACCGAACTGCTCGTACAGCGACGCTGTACCGTCCACGGAAGCCCCGTGGGACTGGAAGGCTTTACCGAGGTCTGAAAGTCCGGCAGCGACGCTCGTAGCCACCTTTTCTACCTTCGGCGCGACCTTGTCAGCCCACTCGGTGGCGGACCCGAGTCCACCTTTCATCATGTCCAAGAACGGCTTGAGACCCGCCTCACCGACGCGGCCCAAAGCCGCCTTGGTGTTCTCCCACGCACCCCGCAGAGTCTTACCGCTCTCCAGGGCGGCACCGCCGATATTCTCGGTAATGACCTTGCGGAAGGTCTCGGCATCTACCTTGCCTTCCTTGGTCATCTTCGAGAGTTCATCGGCGGTTACGCCGTACTCTTTTTGGAGCCATTGGAAAATCGGTATGCCACGGTCGGCAAGCTGATTCAGGTTGTCGGTATACGCTTTGCCGCTGGTCGTAACCTGGTTGACAATACTGCCCATATCGGACAGAGAAGTACCGGCGATAGTGGCAGCGTCAGCGGTGAGGCTCAGATACCGGGTTAGTTCCTCACCGGGTTTGACTCCCGCAGCCACGGCAGAAGCCGCGATAGTCGCGGCATCACCGAGACCGAAGGCGGTCCCTTTCACGGACGCGAGAGCCGAATCCATGATTCCGGCTACGCCTTGGGCGGTATGGCCGAGACCGGCCAATTTCCCCTTGGCGTCGTCAATAGCCATCATGCGAGTCATGCCCTGAGTCAGGGCAGTGCCTATTACCGCACCAGCAGCAAGACCAACACCTTTAGCGGCGGTCTTGAACGTTGCACCGATACCACCGGCAAGCCGGGAACCCATGGTTTTCCCGGCTCTATCAACGTTCGGTTGTGCAGAATCCAGACCCTTTTGGACCTGTCCAGGTATATCCTTCGAGGATATGACTAGTGAAATGTAGGCATCGGCTAATTCCACGCTCACGCCTTAGCCTCCTCTGGTGTCACGTCCTGCCGGAGAAACTCCGTCATCGACTGTTTAATCTGCTCGGTGATCTCCCGGTTTATCTCGCTTTTCGAGATACCCTTACGGGCGCACAACTCCAGAACAGAGGGCCACGCCCACACCGAGAACAGGAAGAACGCACCACCGGGGATATTCCCCTTCTCGTCGTTACGTCCCCAGCAATCCATGAATTCGTAAATAGCGGGTATGTTCCCCGCGTGGTCGAGCGCATCAGCGAAAAGCCAAAAAGCCCGCTGCTGGTCCGTCTTTGTAAGTTCCCTGATGTCAACCAAGACAGTTAACTCAGCGTCCGAAGCGCTTGCGCGCTTCAGCCTCTCCACGCTGCCGGGCCGTCAGGGTCTCGCCGGTTTCTCCAGTAGCGTCCTTACGATCTCCGTAACGCTTCTGAACCTCAAGTTCACCTTTTTGTCTACCGGTCAACGGCTTCTCAGTCACCGGCTCGTTCTGGTCGCTCAATGTCGTTCCTATCAGTGTCTTTGTCTCGTTTATCTGGCTTGGCGTAAAACCGGTTCGTCCACAACGTCGTAAGTAAAATCGCCGGGATCATCCCACCCGAGATGATGCTCAGGTGGGAGCGGTCCGGGGGCTTTTGTGGAATGCTGATGACGACCGGGTATTTCCCCGGTCGCGAATGGGTCATTTACAGAACCCCTGAGTCCAGCACGGCTCGCTGCACATGCGGGTGCACATTTCCGGAGTTGATTTCTTCAATCGCGTTCGTGCGATGGGCTCGCGCGATCCTCATCAAACGGTCGATTTCCTCACGGAAATTCTTCATATACTCTTCCCGTCCGGTCGCCAGTTCGGCGACGGTGGGAATCCACAGGTCAGCGCCGTTGCGGACGGCCCACACGAGAAAGCCGTCTGTTTCATACGGCCACGGCATATCAGTTGCATACGCGAACAGCGGGAATACGTCGGGAAGGTTGCGGATAACCGCGAAAGAGTTGTTCCTATCCGACTTGTACCAGCCTTTAGCCTGTGACCATGCGTAGCTGTCGCTGGTGAGCATTACCTTCTCTTGCGCTGCACGGAGACGGTTGTATTCCTTCCGTGCATCGCTCAATTTCGACCACGATTCGTGGGTACCTCTCTCGATGGCTTCCAACGGTGTCGAAGCACCGTCCAAACCATCAACAGCCGATCGGATATCAGCGACAACCTTATGCATTTTCCGGCCGAGTGTCGCCAACAGCGACTCACCAGAACCGGCGGCGATAGCTTCCAGTCGAGACGTGGCCCGAGACTGGAGAGATTCCACAGCCTGAATCTGGAGGTTCAGCGATTCCTGTTCGACACGAGAAGCACCGATAGAGTCCAACCAGGAAGCCGGAATTTCTCCGTACTCCAAGATGGTGTCATTATCGAAACCGGGTTCAGCTTCCGCCCGCTTCGCTCGAAGCTCGGTAAGCATCGACCGGGTTTCCTCGTACACCGCAGCGGCTTCGTTGAAACCCGGCTGCTCTTCCAGGGTCTCCAGCAGAGCCGGGATGTTCTTGTACTGGTTCAGCGTAGGGCTAGCCAGCCCGACGAAGTTGAATTCAGTCATTGGTTCTCTTTTCTGTCTGTGCGCAGCGAAACGACCGCCCGTTTAACCGCAGGGCGTACCGCGTAGAAGTTCGTCCGCTACGAATGATGGATTAACTAGAGAGGCCCCGTAATGGCCTCCAGAAGCCCCGTAGAGGGCCGAAAACCGGGTTTAGATACCCGTAGTACCCCCCAGTGAAATACTGGGGTACCCCGGTCCCCCCCTGCGTGACTGATTGGCCCGTATGGACTGGGAGGTGACGTTAAGGGCAGGGGGAGGGGTACTAGCCCAGGTATGACTACGACCGACCAGAAGGTACAGCGGTAGGTAACCACTGTCGGGAGGTCGGAAGCTGAGCCGATGGGGCAATCTCTTTATTGCCCCGTTTGGAGTTGCAGCGTCTATGTGCTGCGCGCATCTCGCCTAGGAGATGTCCACCTTTAGACCTTGGAACTACATGGTCCGCAGTCCACGACTCGGGGTCGGTATAGGGGAGGGATACGTCTATCCTGCCCCCGCATATCCAACACGTCTGAGAACGCGCCCTGAGCTGCTTAGTCGCCTTCCGGTATGTCCTGTCGTCCAAGCCTCTACCTGTCGCGCTACGACGTCTATAGCGGTTATAGGTAGCCATGAGTGCCCGTCTGGCCTCAGTAGTTGAACGCGGGAACACGATCGGCCGAAGGGTCGAACTCGTGTCGATTGATTTCCGAAAGGTTCTTGGCCTTCATACCGGCCGGTGGTTCCGGCCGCTTGTATCGGCGCTTATACAAGTCGAGCTGTTCACCGAGGCTGATGCTCCACGGCGTTCCGCCTCTCTCGTGGATAGCGGAGACGTACGCCTGATGTCGATAGTCGTTGTGCCACTGTTCGAACCGCTCGCGTGCCTGCTCATCGGTTCGGGGCTTGGGAAGCTTGGAATAGTCGGTGGGTTTACTTTCGCTCATTCGTTCTCGTCTCTCTTGGTGGTGAGTTAGTACTGCGCTGCTTCTCGCATCGAGCGCAACGCACCGGCACAGTTACGCCTGTACCTCGATACGTTCTTTCGTTGGCACTGCTTGCAGTGTCCGGAGCTGTAGCGGTCTTCCGGTCCCCGGATGGGGTGACCGGCACGGCACATGTTCATCTGGTCCCCTTCGTGGACGTTGATAGGCACATCAGTTCGGGTCGGTAAAAATGGCAGCCGTCAACGCGGCTGCCTTGTCTTGGTGGTTTGAGGGGTCTCCAGCCCACCAGCCAGTTCTGGAGACCCGACACGAGTCCGGGAGCCGTCAGAGGAGAAGGGGCAGACGGCTACGACCAGGACCCGGGTTCAGTCCAGGGGGACGCTCTGACGATGAATGACCCCTGGAAGCAAGGAGGAGAGGGCTCTACCCCTCTCATAGGTATATGGGTGTAACAACTCCGGACTTTTTCGGTGTTTCCGCAGGTCGCTGAAAAACAGGTCAAAATCTGTTACCTAACCGTTGCACTCACCGGCAGAAGCCGGGAGAGCGAGGAGAGGGAAGTACAGGGCCGGAACTCTGTACCCCCTCATAGGTTTAGGTGAAATTATGGGAACACCCGATTCGGGAACTCCCGGGAATGCTGTGTGACTAAGGTCACATTAACTTCCTTCATCACCTGCTAGTTTGGCGGCCTTGCGTCGGGCCCGAAGGTCCCGCATTCGCTGTGTCGCATCCTTGTTGTGCTGCTTCCGCTTGGCCGCGCGGCACGGCTCGCAGTAGGCAGGCCAACGGCCGATCTTTGTTTCCTGCCTCCGGGAGTACCGCTTGATGTCCCGCTGAACAGTCACCTCACAGCCGCACTCCCGGCAGGTCCCGGTGTAGTACCGGACAAAATCGACCTGCCGAACCACGCCGTTCGCTGCTTTCCAGGTTTTCTCTTGGTCCTTCGCGCGGTTGCGGTATCCCTGCAACTTGTTCGGTATGTCCATCTTCCAGGACCCCGAGTGAAGCGGATCCAGCCACTCGGGCGGCTTGGGTGGCGGGCCCGACATCACCCGCCTGATCATCTCCTGTATTTCCTCGCTCATGCATCATCCTCGCTGGTGCCGCACCATGCGGCAGTCCGTCCTATAAAACATGGGAACACCGACATGTCAAGCGGATAACCTCCGTATGTACGGGTTCAGGGGGCCGGGGTAGACGCTGCCGGGACACCGGCCGGAGGGTGCAGCAGAACTCAACTTGCACAGTTGGGTGCGTCCAGGCCGCACCCGAAGGTGTGGCGGGCGAAGTTGATTCACCGGACGGCGTGATACTGTCGCTGACACAAGACGACCCCGGAAGAAGCGCCAACTTCCGCCGGGGTCTGGGTACGAAGCCTGATCGAAGCAGACTCGCACCGTGGGTAAGACCCTACCTTGCCCCCGTGACTCTTCTCTATCGGACTCCTTCCCGCTTGTGCGGTCGCTATCGGAGAGTCCGACCGTGGGGATACAACCCGTCTAACCGACCTCAAGCACGTACCTAGTCCTGCGCCGTGCTCGCAGGCAGCCGTAGCTATCGGGGTCGACACCTTTGCCACGGTTCCAGCCTTGCCACGTGTCCTTCAGGCCACGGGGCTATTCGTGTTGGCCGGGAACGCTACTCGGGGATTTGGAGCGGGGAATCGGGCAGGGATGGTTTCGACACCGGCACCCTTGGGTGCTCCTCATGGTCGATACTGTCCGCCGCAGGCGGTCCGCTTCCATCACTCGCAACGTGATCCAACCACCGGAGCCAGTCCGCACACAGTCCGCACCGCTACAGGGATGGCCCGGGAACAGCCGGGAATGACTGACTGAGAAAACAGCCTGTGAACTGGCGTAATGTATCCACGGGAGGAACCCCCGGGATAGCCCGGGAACACGTGATCTAAAACTCGTAATGAAAAGGTCAGGAGTTCGATTCTCCTAGGCGGCTCCACTCGGAAACCAGCTCTAACCAGCTGATTTCCGCCTACCACGACGCTTCCGGCGAGGTGTCACAGCGGTCGTCTTGTCACGGTTCGTCACGAACGACCTCCCAGATCCCGCTGGCGGCCCGGCCCCTTGTGAAGGCTTCGGAGGCGCTCGACGGCCTGAGAAAGTGTTGGGGAACCCGGCGGTGTAAGGGCGTGTCGCTCATGCTATTCGGGGTGTTGGGTCGATGATATCGGCTGGTGTGCCCGTGT
>NZ_JBKOOL010000221.1:0-8004 GCF_046764065.1 Nocardia sp. NPDC002869 | reverse complement strand
GGCCCCGGCCGATCCGCGGACGACGGCGGTCCAGGGGTGGAACATCGGCCGCCTACGAGCGCGGCAGACCAGTTACAGGAGGCGTGAAGACGAACGGTGACCCGGGGCCGCGGAACGCGTCATTCACCGCTCGGTCGGCGATGGCCTGCGCCTTCGCCACCAGTGCCGGATCGGCTTCGGCGGGCTGTCCGATGGATACGGCCAGGTCCCAGCCGTGCGCGACGGTCTCCATGAGATAGCCGCCGACGGCGAGCCCGCCGGGGGCCTCGCCCCAGGGTGCCAGGAGCGGGCGGGTCAGCAGCGCGTCGTCGGCCCACCGGTCCAGCGCGGCGCTCGACCGTTTCAGGTAGTCCTCACCGGGACGGCTCATGTCGATATCCGCTCGGGCGGGGAGCGCGCGCGGGTCGGCGCCGGTAGCGGTCGCCACCAGTTTGGCCGGATGACAGGAGAGGTGCTCGAGCAGCGCGCGGACATCGAAGTCCGTGCAGGGGGTAGGGGCACTCCACTGGTCGGGCCGGACCGCGGCCATGAGTCCGGCCACCCACTCCTGGGCGGCGGCGAGGTCTGATCGGAAATCCGGAATCTGCGTCATGGGAACAGTCTCGGACACACAAGGTGACATCTGGTGTCACCTTTTCGTGAGATTCTGGAGAAATGCGCGCGGACCGGTTGCTCCAGATCGTTCAACTGCTCCGGCGGCACGGGCGGATGAGTGCCGCCGAGCTGGCCCAACGCCTCGAAGTCACCAAACGGACAGTGCTGCGCGATATGGAGTCGCTGTCCGCCGCCGGTATCCCGGTGTATGCGGAACGTGGCCGCGGTGGCGGATTCGCCCTGGTCCCCGGGTTCGAACCGGATGCCGAGCAGCTCACCGCGGAAGAGGCCCGCGCGCTCTTCGTCGCGGGCGGGCGCGGTACGGCCGAAGCGCTCGGCCTGGGGAACTCGTTCTGTCGCGCGCTGCACAAACTGTCCACCGCTCTTCCCGACGATCAGCACCGGCTGGTCACGCATGTGCAGGATCGGATCGTCCTCGACGCCGGCGGATGGCACCGCGATCCGGCGGTGCTGGACGCACTGGCCGCGGTGCAGGCCGCGGTGCTCGACGATGAGCGGATCCGGATCCGCTATCAGTCGAGACAGGCCGACGCTCCGGGCGACCGGACCGTCGATCCGTGGGGGCTGCTCCAGGTCGGCACGACCTGGTACCTCATCGCCGCCCATCGCGGCCGGCCGCGCACCTACCGGGTGTCCCGGATCAGCGCCGTGCACCGGCTCGGTGAGCCCGGCCGCCGGCCGCCGGACCTCGATCTGCACCAGATGTGGCGGCAGATGCGCGACGACTTCCGTGGGGCGCCCGCCACCGAGATCGTGCTGCGCGTGCACCCGCCGCGATTACCGCTGGTATTGCGGTCGCTGGCGGTGACCGCGCTCGGCGACCCCGAGCCAGTCCCCGACGAGCCGGACGCGCACCGGCTGCGGGTGCGCAGCGTGGAAGCAGCCGCGGCCATGCTCGTGGGTTTCGGCGCCGAGGTCGATGTCCTGGCCCCGGCGGAGCTGCGGGACCGGATCATCGCGATCGCGGAGGCAGCAGGCGAACATCATCGGACGGCGTCGCGGCGGTCGGATACGGCCGAAATGAAACTTGCGCCATACGGACAGAATTCTCGTTGACCGTGAAACGTAGCGCGCATGCCCGGTTTCAGTTCAGTTCAGTGCATCCACCCGCTTCCAGCCTGGTCCGGACCTCCTCGATATGGCCGGCCAACTCGGCCTCGTCGATGACTCCTCTGGCGATCAACGAATGCGCCAGCGCGACGAGCTGATTCTCCGGGAACGGCAGTGCCGGATACACCTCCCCGGTGAGACGGTCCTCTTCGTCACGCCGGGCGAGCAGCGGTAGCGCCGCCCCTTCCCGGTCGAGGGCATCACATATCCCGTCCAGACTCGATTTCCACGGTGGAGACGGGTTCTCGACGCCGTACTTGCCGGCCATCCGTGACCACACCTGCCCCCGGGCGATCATCTCTTCCAGCAGCTGCACTCTGACCCGCGTGACGTCCTTGTCCACTGGCATCCGTTGTCCTCCGGTCCGTCAATAGTTCTGCGCCGGGTGCACCGCGGCATGCACGGGGCGTTCCACGTCCGCGATTCGTCCGGGCCTGGGAAGGGCGACACCGATCAAGCAGTCACGTGTCACGATCTCGGCGAGCTGCTCCTCGGTCCAACCCTGCGTGCCGTCCGGGCGTACCGGCAGGACCATGAACCGGTGCTTGGAATTGGAATCCTCGACCCGTATTTCGACGTCTTCGGTGAGGTAGAGGCCGAATTCGGCGAGAACCTGGCGCGGCCAGCGGACGAGCCGGCGGCGGTAGTTGGGGGTTCGATACCACTCGGGCGAATTCCCGAGCAGCGGACGGGGATAGCAGGAACACAAGCTGCAGCACACCACGTGATGCAGCGTCGGCGTGTCCTCGAGGATGTGTAGCGCGGTGAAATCGCTGGGTGTTCCGAAGCCCGTCGGTTTCAGCCAATCGATGCCGACCTCATGGCATGCGGTGATGGCGTCGTCCAAGGCGAGCTGCTTGAAATCGGGGTCGGACCACGCTTTCGCGACGAACCGGGCGCCCGGCGCCGGACCGAGTTGCTCGAAATACTCGGTGTACCGGCGGTGGTCCTCGGCGGTGAACAGTCCCTTCTCGATAGCGAGCTCGCGGAGCGCGATCTCGAGCACCTCGAAATCGGTGACCTCCTCCACCATCGGCGCGGCATGCCGGGGAGCTTCGGAGTCCTCGCCTTCGTTCGATATCCCGCTCATCGTGTTCCTCTCACTGAGGTGTAACCCGGTCTACGAGATCGCCTGGAGCCAGGGCTCCGATATTTCCGCCTGCAAAGTGTCGCCGGGGGATCCCTGGTACGGATCCCACAGATCTGTCATATCGAAGCGCACGATGTAGAACCATTCCGGGCGCCGGTCCTCGCGGTCGAACGCCTCGTCCTCCGGTATCGGGCTCTCGTACGACACTGTGACCACAGTCCCCGGTTTACCGCGCAAATACTCCTGGGTGCGGGTGTAGAAGATAGTCGGAAGCTCACGCACCAGTACCCGATCGCCGACCCCGAACCGGGGAGTGTCCGCTTGCCCGGCAAAACATTGGGGATCACCGTGGCCGACCGCGTCACGGTGATGAATATTCCGGACCACCTCGGTACCGTCTCCGGTCCCGCGGGGCGCGGCTTCCAACGGGCCCGGGCTGCCCGCGCTGCGCTCACGGACCTCCTGGGTGCGTTCGAGCAGTTCACGCAGCGTGATATGCCGTTTGTCGATGAGGCAGCGAGCGGCAGCCAGCACCCAGCGGCCGTAATAGGGAAAACCGAGATACTGGGTACGCCCGACATCGACATTTCCCAGCCGGCGGCGCTCCTCGGAAGTCCAGATGCCCCGCCAGCCCAGCACCTCGCAGGTGATGAACGTATTGAGCTCCCAGACCTCCTCCTCCTTTTCTTCGGAAACAGCCGGTGCATCGGGTTCCCCGCCCACATCGTGCGGGGTTTTCATGAATGCCCGGAACAGCTCGTGATCTATCTGATCGGGGTAGGGCCAATCGCGGAGCTGGTGTAGCGCGACGCGCAGCTGACTGACGTAGTCGTCCATGACCGAATTTGCCATGATCGCCATCTCCCTGAAGTGGGTAGGTCGCCATCAACCTTAACGGGAGACCGTCGGGCGCTCCGGTTTCGAAACCATCAAATCTGTGACTCGGTTCCGGTGGCGCCGACCAGCCGATACTCCGGTTCGATATACGACGCCCGGCCCGGTTGCCCGGCGCGGGGGTCCCCGATCGCGGGCGGAGACCGGGGGAGGTGTTCCGATGGCAGCTTCGCCCGGAGCCGTGCCGGTGGGTCTCGCAGGCCGCATCCCGGGGGTCGCCCGGCGTGGTGCCGAGGGACGGACGGTGGCATTCGGCGCCGCGCCGAGAACCTCGACACACCGTGGTAGAAGATGAATTTATTTGTGCCACAATAGTTTACGGATATTGTCGCGCAAATGGTCGCGGCCGGGCCCGGTTGTGGTGGCCGACGCCGCAGCGGCGCCACCACAGCGAGCGCCTCGTCCGCTCAGAACTCCCAGTCCTCGTCCTCGGTATTGACCGCCTTGCCGATGACATAGCTGGAACCCGAACCCGAGAAGAAGTCGTGGTTCTCGTCGGCGTTGGGGGACAGGGCCGACAGGATGGCCGGGTTGACGTCGGTCTCGTCCTTCGGGAACAGGCCCTCGTAGCCCAGGTTCATCAGGGCTTTGTTGGCGTTGTAGCGGAGGAACTTCTTGACGTCCTCGGTCAGGCCGACCTCGTCGTAGAGGTCCTGGGTGTAGTCGACCTCGTTGTCGTAGAGCTCGAACAGCAGCTCGAAGGTGTAGTTCTTCAGGTCGTCGCGTTCGGCCTGGGTGATCTGTTCGAGTCCGCGCTGGTACTTGTAGCCGATGTAGTAGCCGTGCACCGCCTCGTCACGAATGATCAGGCGGATCATATCGGCGGTGTTGGTGAGCTTGGCGCGCGAGGACCAGTGCATCGGCAGGTAGAAGCCGGAGTAGAACAGGAAGCTCTCCAGCAGGGTGGAGGCGACCTTGCGCTTGAGCGGGTCCTCGCCGCGGTAGTACTCGAGGACGATCTCGGCTTTGCGCTGGAGGCTGCGGTTCTCCTCCGACCACCGGAAGGCGTCGTCGATCTCGCGGGTCGAGCACAGGGTGGAGAAGATCGAGCTGTAGCTCTTGGCGTGCACCGACTCCATGAACGCGATATTGGTGAGCACCGCTTCTTCGTGCGGGGTCAGCGCGTCGGGGATGAGACTGACCGCGCCGACGGTGCCCTGAATGGTGTCCAGCAGGGTGAGGCCGGTGAACACCCGCATGGTGAGTTGTTTCTCGTCGGCGGTGAGGGTGTTCCAGGAGGGGATGTCGTTGGACACCGGGACCTTCTCCGGCAGCCAGAAGTTACCGGTGAGCCGATCCCAGACCTCGGCGTCCTTCTCGTCGGGTACCCGATTCCAGTTGATGGCCGAAACCCGATCGATGAGCTTCATGCTGCTTCCACACCCTTCCCAACGAATCCGACGACTGCCCTGCGCGTGCCGTAACACTACCCCTTGGGGTTCGAATCACCGAGCGCTACCACAACTTGTGTTTCGCGCGTCGAATGCGCTAGGGAGCGGGAGATTTCGGCGCGCGTGGGACCGCAGGCGCCGAGCGTACTTCAGTCGTCGGTCGGCGGTTTGTGGTGGCCGTCGGATCTGTCGTCGCCCGACGGCGCCATCGTGAGGCCGAACGCCAGGCCGAAGCCGATACCCAGCCCGATTCCGAGGGCCAGGTTGTTCAGCACCACGAGGCCGAGCGGGATGCCGATCGCCAGTCCGATGGCGATCCCGATACTCAGCCGGCTCGCGAGTGAGCGATCACCCTCAGCCTTGCCGCCCATACCTCGACGGTACGCCCGATATGGCCTTTCACCTGCAGAAACAGGGTCTCGGAACGGTTGATGTCCGGTTGCGGACCGGTGGCTTCGGCGGCGGACGGGACTCAGCGGCGGGCCGCGTTTCCGGTCAGCCGGCCGGAGTACCGTTCCGCGGCGCGCCGCCGGGAGGTGGGCCGGCCGGCGGAGCGCCGCCGGGGCCCGAGCCACCCGCGGGCGGTTCCGGCGGGGTGCCACCCTGTCCGGGACCACCCTCGGCTCGATTCGCCGACTTCTCGGCCACACCGACGGTGAGTGAGATCTCCATCCCGTTCTTCGGGTCGCCGGCCAGCGTGACCTCCCCGAGGTTCGGCACGCTGCGGGCATAACCGGAGTCGGCGCCGAACACCTGCTCGCACGCTTCCTGCGGCAGCGCGATCTGGGAGGTCAGTCGGGCGTTCTCCCCGGCGACCGCGGTCGCGAGGCTGTCGTAGACCTCGAAGTGGATATGCGGCCGGCGGCCGGAACAGCAGGCCGGGAAAATCGAGGTGAAGCTCACCTGCCCGGCTTCGTCGGCGACCTGGACCCCGCGCAGATAGTTCTGTTCGGTGATGTCCCGGCCGTAGAGCGAGTCTTCGCCGTCGCGGTCGCAATGCCACAGGTAGAGGGCCATACCCTTACCGGCGGCGCCGTCGCGCGCGAGATCCTGCAGGGTGAGCCGGATGGTCACCGGCACGCCCTCGACGGTACCGGTGTACGAACCGAAGCCGCCGGTGATATCGGAGCGGACGACACCGGACTCGACCAGCACATCAGGCCCGTTGGAGCCGTCACCGTGATACGGTCCGGCCGTCTCCTGCGGGGCGGCGGCGACCGCGGTGCCGCTCGCGGCGGCGGTGGAGGACGCCGATCCGGTGGTCGTGGTGCCGGTGCCGGACGAGCAGGCCGCGGCCACGGATGCGGTCCCGACCGCGCCCATGATCCACAGCGCGCGCCGCCGGGACAGCATCACCGACATATCGTGGGCGAGCCCGAGATCGTGTTCGTGGGGTAGTTCCGTTCGTGGCCGTTCAGGTCGTTTCCGCACGTGCGCACCTCTTTCCGATGGGGTGACACCCACGGTAGGAACGCTGTCTGGCGGATTGCTGGAGCCGCACTGTGAGTCCTCTGTGGACCGATCGCCCCAGCTGCCGACGACTGCCGTCGCGAAATACCGAGCTCGGCCCCACTGCGCACCGTGACCCGGCGGGCGGGTCACCCGGCGTGCCGGGGTGCCGATCCGCCGCGGGTCCGACCTGCTGCCCTGCGGGAAGCGTCCGTCCCTACGGCGTGACCGGCGGCTGCCACATCGACCGTGTGTGCGGGAGCGTCAGTCCATGACGTAGGCGTTGAGGGTGTCGCGGATATCGGTGAGAACCGCCCGCGCCGCCGTGAGGCCGGTGGTGTGCCAGAGCGCGTCGTCGACCACGAAGGTGCGATTGTCGGCCACCGCGCCGAGTTCCTCCCACGGCTGCGAGCGCATCACCGTTTCCCCGTGCTCCTGCCCGTCCGCGCCCGCGAACAGCACATAGATCAGATCGCCCTCGGCGGCCACGGGATCGGATTCGTCGATCGGCGCGGAGTTGTCACGCTGCGCGGTGGGCCGGGTGGCGCCGGTGTCGGCGAGGATCTGCGCGGCGAATGTCTCGCCGCCCAGGTACTCCGTACCGCCCGGGGTGAAACGCACGATCGAGGCCTGGACGTAGCGGGCATTGATGGTGGCGCCGGTATCGGCGGCCTCGGTGTGATAGGCGTCCAGCGCCGCCGCGGCCGCCCCCTGCCGGCCCATCGCGCCCGCGAACGCGGTGAACTGCTTCTCCCAATTCGGCTCCGCGCCGACCAGCACCGTCGGGGCGATCGCGTTCAATGCCTCGTAGCCGGCCCGGCCGGCCGGCACCTCACCGATGATCAGGTCGGGGTCCAGCTGGGCGATGAGTGCCGGATCCGGGTCGGCGGCGGTACCCACACCGGGAATCTCGACGACCCCGTAACCCAGATAGCCGGGCTGCGGTACGGGACCCGGGAGCGTAGTCGTGCCGACCACCCGCTCCCACAGACCGACCGCGCAGGTGGCGTCGAGCGCGGAGGTGCCCAGCACCACGATGCGCTGCGGATCCGCCGGAACCCGGGACTCGCCGGACGCGTGCCGGACGGCGCGGGTCGGCCCGTCCGCCGGATCGGGCGCGGACGGCAGCGGGCAGGCCTGTGTGGTGTCCCGTTCGATACCGACCACGCCCGCCCCGGCGATATTCGTCGTGGTGCGGATGATCGAGACCGAATCGTCGGGATGACTCGCGCACGCGGACACCGCCAGCGCGGCGCAGGCGAGCACGGCGCCCAAGAGCCGGCCGATCCGGCCGGTCCGCCCGGAGATCCGGGTCTCACGCGCGGCGGGGGTGTGGACAGCGGGGCTCACCGGCATGCCGGTGAGGGTACACGGCGGTGTTGTTTGGCGCCGCCTTCGGCGGCGCGGGGTTGAGGCCCCCTGGTGGTGGCGGGCATCGGAGATCTTGACCGCAAC
>NZ_JBKOOL010000220.1:0-8110 GCF_046764065.1 Nocardia sp. NPDC002869 | reverse complement strand
CCGGGCCCGCGCGCACCCGGGGCCGGGACGTACCGCCGGATCGGTACCGTTACCGCGTGTCCACCGGTCGTATCCCGCTGCGCTCCTACACCCCCGCCGAGGACGTACTCGCCCGCGGCCGGGCCGTCCGCGACCGCGTGCCGCCCATGGTCCGGAACCGCGCCGTGGGCACCGGCGGACGACCGTCGGTGGTGGAATTCGTCGAGGCGAGCAACGCCGGTCGGATCGAGGAGCTGATCCCGCTGCGTATCGGCCGGATGATCGCCTCGCCGTTCGCGTTCTACCGGGGCTCCGCCGGGCTGATGGCCGCCGATCTGGCGGGCAGCCCCGATACCGGCTTCACTGCCCAGCTCTGCGGGGACGCCCACGCCGGCAACTTCGGCCTCTACGGCACCTCCCGCGGCGAGATCGTCATGGATATCAATGATTTCGACGACACCGTGCCGGGCCCATGGGAATGGGACCTGGAGCGGCTCGCGGCCGGCCTGGTCCTGGCGGGACGGGTCGGCGGCGCGAGCGAGGAGGAATGCCGGACCGCCGCCGCGGACGCCGCGCGCAGCTACCGGCGCGTCGCGGCCGTCCTCGCCGAACGGCCCTTCCTGACCACCTGGTCCGCGCTCGCCGACGAATCCGTCCTCGACCGCGTCGAGGCCGAGGATCTGCTGGACAACTTCAAGAAGGCCGCCAAGAAGGCCCGGAAGAACAACAGCGACAAGGTCGTGCGGAAGTGGACCCATATCGACGACCACGAAACCGGTATCGACAGGCACCGTTTCGTCGCCGACCCGCCGCTCCTCACGACCGTCGGCCAGGAGGTCGAGGACGCGGCCATCGATGCCCTCGAACGCTACGGTCCGTCGCTGCGGGAATCACGGCAGGAGTTGCTGAGCCGGTTCGCGGTGGCCGATATCGCGTTCCGCATCGTCGGTACGGGGAGCGTCGGTCTGCACAGCTATGTCGCACTGCTGCACGGCAATTCGGGCGAGGTACTGGTCCTGCAACTCAAACAGGCGGCGCCCTCGGCGCTGGCGCCCGTACTCGGCAGCGCCGCGCCGAGACACGAGGGTAAGCGAATCGTGCAGGGCGCCAGGCTGGTCCAGACCGAGACAGATATTCTGCTCGGCTGGACCACCATGTCCGTACCCACCGCCGACGGGACCCGCGAGCTGCCGTTCATCGTCCGTCAGTTCCGCAATCTCAAGGGCGGGATCGCCCCGGAGGAACTCGAACCGCACGACCTCGACGACTACGGCCGGCTGGCCGGAGCGCTGCTCGCCCGTGCCCACGCCCGCTCGCTGGATCCACGTTTGATCAGCGGTTATCTGGGCGACGACGAGGATTTCGACACCGCGATCGCCGAGTTCGCGGTGCGTTACGCCGACCGCGCCGAGGCCGATCACGGCGAACTCGTCGCCGCGGTTCGCGCCGGTAAACTTCCCGCGCAGGAGCCGGACCGGTAGTTTCGAAGGGGTGCGCCGCACAGCCGGCGCCGCCACAGCCTCGGCTCGGACACCATTGCCTCGGCTCGGACGCGAAGGGCGGTCACCATGCTCGTGCAGGTACAGAACAGCACCGACAGCGTTGCCGAACGTGCCCTGGTCGATTGGCTCAGCGGCTGGGACGGCGCGGGGAGCCCGCAGGGAGTCGCGACGGTGAACTGCGGCCTCGTCCATCAGGGCGAGGCCTACCATTTCGACGCCGTGGTGTGGACGCCCACCAGTTGTGTGGTCATCGACGTCGCGGGACTGCGTTCGCCGCACGGCGGCACCCTGCAGGTCCCGCTGACCGGCGACTGGACCCTCAACGGGGTGCGCGCCGAGCTCGAGACCAGCGACAACCGTTCACCGCTGGACCGTTCCCGCGAACACACCTTCGCCCTGCAGACGTGGCTGGCCGCCCGTGGGCTGGGACAGCGCGCGGTGCACGGTGTCGCGCTGGTCGTGCCCCTGCAGAACGCGCCCGTGCAGATCGAGCAGAAGGTGCAGGACCCGAGTTTCGATGTGATCCTCGGTGACGACGGGCACGGGCTGCGGGAGTACTTCGGCGTGCTCGCCCAACGCGAATCGCACCGCTGGACCGCCAACGATGTGGCGGTGTCGTTCCGCGGGATGGGGATGCTGCCGTACCTGCCGGCGCCGCAGCGCCTGCTCGAAGAGGGATTCCTCGGCCCCATCGATGTCACCCTGTGGCACGGCGGCCCGGCCCAGGCCGAGGCCGAACAGTACGCCGAGGATCTCGCCGAGTACGAACGCGCCGCCGGGATGCGACGGTTCCGCTCCCCCTGGTACAGCCCCTGGCGGCTGTACCCGCGCGAGGTCGGTGATATCGACTTCGGCCGCGCCGCCATGCGCGCGGGCTTCGCACTCGGGATGTTCGTCGCAATCGCCTGGATGCTGTGGTTCCTGATCACCGCCTTCCTCACCTACGGCCCCGGGTGAGCATCGCGGGCCGGACTGCGGCGCCCCGGGGAACTACAGCTAGGGCCGACCTGGTGCCCGCGTAGTCGGTCATGATCACTCGCGGCGCAACTCCTGCCGGGCCATTCCCGCGACTGAACCGACCGGTGCTGGACGCCCCGTTCGCATTGCCTGTCGGACGCTCGGACACCGCGCTGTCCGGGCCCGGTTGCCTACCTGGCCGTCTGTCTTGCACGGAGACCGCTGGGGAAGAGACACCTTTGTGCCGCTCTGGAACGCTCGAGCTGGTCGCCGCCTGTGGCACCTCCCGCGCAGAACCACCCTCCGACCCTGCGCACCCCGCGCAGCCCCGTCCCGGCTCCGGCCATGCGCGTCCTGCGTGCCCCGGGCGCTCGCTCCGGCCATGCACATCCTGCGTACCTCCGCGGCCGCTGCGGCCGCGTGCGAATCGCGGATGGGCTTCGACCGGCTGCGCCCACTAGGGTCGGACCGTGAGCACAGCATCCGGGGCGCCGGATCCGTTCGGCGCGAACCGGCCCACCGGCCGTATCCAGCGGATGGGCGAAGACCGTCCGGGAACACCGGACGCGGCCGACGCGCACCCGAACCACACCGGCACCGCCGAAGCGGCAGGCACCGCCGAACCCCGGCGGGTCCGCGAGCCCGGCAGCACCGCGAACCCGCTCACCACCGCGGCGACCGCGGCCGCCGGCGCGACCGTCGCGGTGGCCCTCCCGTGGTCGTTCCCGCCGGGCGGCGGCGAGACCACCTTCGATCTCGCGGTGAACGAGCAGGTCGATCCACGATTGGATCCGCGGCCCTGGATCGCCGAGGTACTCACCCTCGCGACCAATACCGGGGTGGTCCTGGCCATCCTGTGCGGTGGTGCCGCCTGGTTCGCCTGGCAGCGCAAATGGTGGGAGACCACGACCATGGTGCTGGTGCCGGAGACCGCTGTCGCGATCAACGCCTGGGCGTTGAAACCAACGTGGTCGCGCCCCTTGCACGACTATCTCGCCTACCCCAGTGGCCATACCGTGCACCTGGTGGCAGTGGTGACCACACTGGTCCTGCTGCTGCGCTCGGTGCGCGCCCGTGCGGTGATCGTCGCGCTCACGGCCATCGCCTGGTGCGGGGCGGGCATCGGGATGGTCGCGCTGGACTATCATCTCGCCACCGATGTCCTCGGCGGCGCCGCGGCCGGTATCGCGCTGGCCATCGGCCTCTACTGGGTGGCGGTGTACCTCGCCCGCCTCGCGGGGACCATTCCGGTTAGACCGGCCCGGGCCCCGCGTACCGACTAGTGCCGCTCGTACACGCTCGCGTCGTCCAGCATCGCGGCGCCGAGCATGGACTCCGGCACACCCAGCGCCTCGACGAGCGTGAGGGCGTCCGGGCGGAGTCGGTCGACGAGTTCGTTCACCCCGCGCCGGATCGCCTTGGCCCGTTCCACCGAGATGAACCGGTGCATGATGTACCAGGCCGAGTTCTCCTCGAGGATCGAGTACACGTACAGATCGCAGACGGTTTCGGCCAGCCGGCGGGGCTCCTCCTCCTCGATATCGGCGATGCCCTCGATGAAGGCCTCCAGGATCAGCCGGTCGATATGGGCGGCGCCCGCGGCGAGAATATGGTCCTGGGCGTTGTTGAACGCCTCGAACGGCTCGGTCTCCTCGGCGCGGGCCCGCAACCGGTGCGCGGCCGTGCGGGTCAGATAGTCCTCGCGGTCGGCGAACAACGCCAGTTGCGTATCGCGGCGCCCCAGATCGCCCTCGTCGACCGTCTCGCCGCCGCGGTCGCGCAGGGTCTGGATGAGCTGGCGCACCCCGGACCGTTTCCGCACCACATCGCCGGCCATGGTCGCGGCGAACCGAACCCAGCCCAGCGCGTCCAGATCGCGGATCTCGTCGGCGTAGGAGGTCAGGATCTCCTTGGCGACCAGCTGAGTGAGCACCACATTGTCACCCTCGAAGGTGGTGAACACATCAGTGTCCGCCTTCAGGGTCACCAGCCGGTTCTCCGTCAGGTAGCCGGCGCCGCCGCACGCCTCGCGGCATTCCTGGATGGCGCGGGTGGCGTGACGGGTCTGCGCCACCTTCAGGCCGGCGGCCCGCTTCTCCAGCGCCCGCTGCGCCCCGGGTGCCAGATCCTGACCGGTCTGTACCAGGTGCATCCGGCGGACGAGATCATTCTGCGCGAACGCCAGCGCGTAGGAATGCGCGAGCAGCGGCAGCAGCCGGCGCTGATGCATCCGGTAGTCCAGCAGCAAGGTCTCGTTGCCGTTGTCCGGATCGCCGAACTGGCGGCGCTTCAGCGCGTACCGCAGCGCGATACTCAGCGCGACCCGGGCGCCGGCCGCCGCGGCGCCCCCGACGCTGACCCGCCCACGGACCAGGGTGCCGAGGGTGGTGAAGAAGCGCCGGCTGGGGTTGTCGATCTCGGAGCGGTAGGTACCGTCCGGTTCCACATCGGCGTAACGGTTGAGCAGGTTCTCTCGCGGAATCCGCACCTGGTCGAAGACGATGCGGCCGTTGTCCACACCGGGCAGCCCACCCTTGCGCCCGCAGTCGGAGGTAGTGACACCGGGTAGATCATTGCCCTGCTCGTCCCGGATCGGGACCAGCAGACAATGCACCCCGTGCTCGCCCGCCGGGGTCCGCAGCTGCGCGAAAACGGCGGCCATCCGCGCGTGTTGTGCGGCGCCGCCGATGTAGTCCTTCCGCGCCGAGGGGGTCGGCGTGTGGATCACGAATTCCTCGGTGGCCGGGTCGTAGGTCGCGGTGGTCTCCAGATTCGCGACATCGCTCCCGTGGCCGGACTCGGTCATCGCGAAACAGCCGAGCAGATCCAGCGAGATCAGCCGCCGGATGTGCTCGCGGTGCCGTTCGGTGCCCAGGTTCTCCACCGCGCCCCCGAACAGCCCCCACTGCACACCGGACTTCACCCACAGCGACAGATCGGCGTAGGCCAGCATCTCGAGGCCGACGACGGCCGCGCCGGGTTCCCCGGTGCCGCCGTTCTCCCGCCGGAAACCCCGTTCGGCGTAATCGAGTTTCGCCAGCGACCGCATCTGCTCCAGCACCCGGGCCCGCGCCTCGGGCAGATCCAGGTCGGGATCGCCGGTGTACTCCGGGCCCGCGAGCTGAGTGCGGGCCTGTTCGCGGACCTCGCCCCACGGCCCGTCCAGTGCCGCACGTAAACGGTGTGCTGTCGAAGTGCTGCCGGTGCTCATACTTCCGACCCTAGCGGGCCCGGCCGGCGGGGCCCGTCACAAACCGCGCATGGCCGGAGCGAAGGCGGAGGTACGCACACGCGGCGGTGTAACGCAGAACACGTACTGTGTAACGCCCCCGCAACCGGGTATGGCGTCTGTGGAGACGGCCCAGGTCAGCGGGATGATCGGGACGTTTTCTCCAATCGGCATGTCAAATAAACCGGTCCGTAACAAACGTCACAATTTCCAGACCCCGTTTGTGGTGGAAAAGAGGCCCCTCCGGCCACTACCTTCGCGGCTATGGCTGCGCAAGGAATTCTGGAAGGAGCGACTTCCCAACCACCGATCTCCCCGGACCCGTCCGGTTACGCCGACAGGCGAAATCCCCTGCGCCTGCCCGTCCTCACCGGCGCCATCAGCAAGCTGGTCGCCGATCGTCCCGCCACCGCCGACACGATCGTGTCCGCCCCGGCACCGCTGCAGCCCATCGATCTCTCCGATGACGCCGCGGTCGCCGAGGTACTCGATCTCGCGGTGCGTATGGGTGAGGTCGTGCTGGCTTCGGGTTCGGCTGTCACCGATACCGAAACCACGGTGCGGTTCATTGCCGCCACGTACGGGCTGTCGGCCTGCGATGTCGAGGTCACCTACAACGCCATCCGCATCTACGCGCACCGCGGCGCGCGGCTGCCGTCGGCGAGTTCGATGCGGGTCGTACAGTACCGCTCGCTGGACTTCACCCGGCTCGCCGCGGTGGACCGGCTCACCCGCCGCATCCGCCGCGATGTCGTGCCGCCCGACCAAGCGCGCCAGGCCCTGGATGCCATCACCTCCGCGCCCCATCCGTACAAGCGGTGGACGGCCACCTTCGGCTGGTCGCTCATGGCGGCCGCGATTTCGCTGCTGCTCGGCGGCGGGTTCCTGGTGGCGGCGCTCAGCTTCGTCACCACGGCGTTGATCGACCGGACCAACCGGGCGCTCAACCGGCGCGGCCTGCCGTTCTTCTTCCAGCATCTGGTGGGCGGCGCGATCGCAGCCGTCCCCGCGGTCGTCCTGGCCGCCTTCGCCGGGCCACTGGGTATCTCGGTGAGTCCCACGCTGATCATCGCGGCCGGGATCACGGTATTGCTCAGTGGTTTGAGCCTGGTGGGTTCGGTGCAGGACGCGATCACCGGTGCGCCGATCACGGCGGCCGCGCGCATGCTCGAACTGCTGATGATGACCGGCGGCATCATCGCCGGTATCGCGCTGACCCTGCGCATCGGCGAGATGTTCGACGCCACGGTTCCTTTGGACATGAGCCCGGGGCACGGGCTGTCGAATCTGCCGGTCCAGGTCGTGGCCGGTGCCGTCGCGGCGCTGGCGTTCGCGCTGGCCTGCTATGCGGAGCGGCGGGCGCTGGCCGCGGCCGCGGGCAGCGGGGCCATGGGCACCATCTGCTATCTGATGGTGATCACCGCCGGATTCGGTCCGGTCGTCGCCGCGGGTGCGGCCGCCATCGTGATCGGCCTCGTCGGTGGTCTGTTCGCCCGGCGCGCGCTGACTCCGCCGCTGGTCGTGGCGCTCGCGGGGATCACCCCGCTACTGCCCGGCCTGAGCATCTACCGGGGGCTGTACGGCCTGCTCAACGACGAACTGGCGCGCGGCGCCAACCAGCTGCTGGCCGCGTTCGGTATCGGCTGCGCCCTGGCCGGCGGCGTGACGCTCGGTGAATGGTTCGACCGGACGGTGCGCCGCCCGCCGATCCTGCGCAAGTTCGGCAACCTGCGCCGCCCGGTGGTCAAGCGCAGGAAGCGGCCCACCGTGAACCTGGGCAAACGGCGCCCGACAGTGAACCTGGGCAAGCGGCGGGCGACGCCGCCGGGCCGCCACCCCCTCCGCGTTCCCGTGCAGCACTCGACGCACCCGGAAACCTCGGTGGCTCTGCCTCCCGGTTTCCCCGCGGCGGGGCAGCTGCCGCAGGTGCCGAAACTCGCGGCGCCGCAGCGGCCCACACCCGCCGCGGCGCCGGCGCCCCGGACCCCCGCCCCGCAGGTGCCCGAACCGACCGGGCGCGGGACGGCGCCGGTACCGGAGTTCGATCGTGGGACGTGGACGCGCGACCTGGATCCGGCGCCGGTGGGCCCGCCGCCGGTATGGACCGATGTGGCACCGTCGGCATTACCCACCGAGATGCTGGAAATGCCGGCACTGCCGGCGGACCTGGTGGGTCTGCCGGGCGGACCACTGGGTGTCACCGAGGACATCCTGCCCACCGAAGCGATGCCGATCCTCGTGCCCGCCGAACCCGCTGGTCTCGCGGAAGCGGTGGGCGTGGGCGAACCTATGGGTGTCGGCGCGGCGGACGCGCGGCTCGCGCCGACCGAACCGCTCCCCGCCGCGCTGTGCCCCGACGGCCGCTGACGGAGAAACCCTGACCGGGCGCCGGAGCCGGTATCGTCGGGGTGTCGACCGCCCGGTCGCGCGGTGTGCCCGGCAC
>NZ_JBKOOL010000219.1:0-8113 GCF_046764065.1 Nocardia sp. NPDC002869 | reverse complement strand
ACGGCGTAGTCGGGGACCAGGTTGTGGGTGTGGCGGGCGTCGCCGGGGGCACGCAGCGCGGAGTTGCTGTTGTCCCGGTCACGGGCACAGCACCTCCAGCCAGGACTCCAGAACGGGGTCACCGGCCAGCATCAACGGGTCGACGGTCTCGTGTCCCTCCGACCGCCACTTCTCCACCAGCTGCATGATGCGCACCGAATCCAGTCCGGCGTCGAGCAGATTGGTATCGGTGGACAGTTCCTCCGGCGCCACGCCCAGCAGATCGGCCACATCACGGATGAAGTGGTCGCGGTCGGCCACCGCGGTCGGCTCGTTCGTCATCTCTGTCCTCTCATTCTTCGCGGTCGAAATCCGCGACTCCGTGCTTCCAATAGCCCGCGATCAGGCAGTCCTTCGCCGGCACACCGAGTTCGCCGCGCACCCATTTGCGGATCGGCCGCAACTGCCCGGCTTCCCCGGCGACCCAGGCGTAGACGTTCTGCCCCTCCGGCACGGTGACCGTGCGGATCGCCTTCTCCAGCAGGTCACCGGTCCCCGCACGCGCGTCGCCGCGGTGCAGCCACCGGACCTCCACCCCCGCCGGGGCCGCCAGTTCGATCTCCTGGCTCTCGTCGATCACCTCGACGAACACCCAGCCGGTCTGCTCGCGCGGCAGCCATTCCAGCCAGCGGGCGATCGCCGGCAGCGCGGTGATATCGCCGGCGAACAGGTAGTTGTCGTAACTGGTGGGCACCACCACGCCACCGGGCGGGCCCGCGATGTGGATACGGGCGCCCGGCCGCACGGCCAGCGCCCACTCCGAGGCGAGACCGCCGGGATGCAGGGCGAAATCGATATCGAGTTCGCCGGCCGCCGCGTCGTAGCGGCGCACCGTGTACTCCCGGGAGATCGGCCGCGGCGCGGGCCAATCCAGCGACAGGCCGTCGGGGATGGGCAGCCGCAGCGTGCCGTCGATATCCGGGAACACCAGTCGCACATGCTCGTCGGGCACGTAGCTGTGGAATCCGTCGAGTTCGGGACCGCCGAAAGTGATCCGGATCAGCCCCGAACCCACCGGGGCGGTGCGGATCACCTCCAGTTCCCGCAACCCGATCGGATAACCGACCTTCGCGCCGTGCGTGCCGGCGAGCACCTCGGCGATCCGCTCACGGTAGGCTCCGCGATCCACCATCACACTCCGTCCTTCTTCTCCTCGACCACGGTCCCGGCGGCCTTCTCTTCGACGATGGTGCCGCCGACCGGGACCTGCGCCGGCGGCGGTGGTTGCGGCGGCCCGCCCGCGGGCGCGGTGAGCCCGTACAGCGGCCACACCAGCACCAGCGCGAATACGAACAGCACCAGCACCGCCGCCCCGTAGACGACCAGCGCGGTACCGGGTTCCACCAGATTGCCGATCGCCCCGGCCGCCATGGACCCGACCGCGGTACCGGCCACCGACTGCACCATGAGCAACCCCGACATCCGCCCGCGCATATCCTCCGGTGCGTTCTGCTGCAGGACCGCGTAGCGCAGGATGCCGTTGACCGCCCGGGCGACGCCGAACGCGGCCAGCCCGAGGAAACTCCACGCGGCCTGCGGCCAGATACCGGCCATGACCACGCCGAGCGGCATGAGCGCCAGCGAGCCCAGCAGCACCGGCCCGTTGCGCCGCGTGCGGCCGAGCCAGCCACTGGTCAGCGATCCCAGGACGGCACCCGCCCCGGGCGCGGCGTAGAGCAGGCCCAGCGTGGCGGGGCCCGCGTCCAAGGCCCGGTCGGCGAATGCCGGGAGCAGTACCAGGGGTCCGCTGACCAGCATGGCGAGCAGGCCGCTCACCAGGACCGCGCGAATAACGTTGTGCCGCAAGGCGAACGCGATACCGTGACCCAATTCCACCAGCGGATTGCGGATCTCGCGGGCCGGTGGCGGAGCGGACCCGATGGCCCGGATGAGCGATACCGTGCCCACGGTCGCCGCCGCGGCGGCGAAGAACGCGAAGGACACCCCGATCCGGGCGATCAGCACGCCGGCGATCGCCGGCGTGATCATGGTGCCCAGATCGGAGGTCAGCGTGGTCAGCGCGCCGGCGGCCGGGACCTTCTCCCGCGCCACCAGCATGGGCACCAGCGCCATCATGGCCGAACCACTGATCCCGCCGGCCAGGCCGTCGGTCACCGCCGCGGCGTAGATCACCGCGAGGAACGGATCGGGCAGCAGCGCGTTGATGCCCAGCGCGAGGAACGCCAGACCGGCCGCCGACCGGGACAGCGAGATCACGGTGCGCCGGTCGTACCGGTCGGCGATCACGCCACCGCCGAGACTGCCCGCGAACAGCGCGACCGCCATGGCCGTGGACACCCCGGCGACGTGCAGACTCGACCCGGTGAGCTCGTAGACCTGCACCGGCAGGGCCACCATCAGCAGGCCGATACCGAGAACAGAGACCAGTCGCGCACCGAAGGCAGCGCGGAACCGCCGGCTCTCCCGCAACGGAGAGATATCGATGAGGAGGCCGGCGGGGGCTTTCACTTGAACTTCTCCTGGATCAGGTCGAGGGTGTCCATGACGCCGCGGTAGTCCGGCCGGTAGCTGGTGGCCGGCAGTTCGTAGACCTTCTTGTCCTTGAACGCGGGCAGCTGGGCGTACAGCGGATCCTTCGCGAGATCGGCCGCGCTCTTGGCGCCGCTGAGCGGAACGACGAACACCACGGGCGCGTCCACGACCTTGGTCAGCAGTTCGGGGCTGAAACCGAACCAGTCGGCCGAGGGGTTCAGCTCGGGGCTACCGGCTTTGGCGAGGACCTGGTCGTCGGCCCGGAAACCCAGCTCGGCGAGCAGCGTCGGCAGCGCGGCGTTCGGCAGGATCATCTTCGGCTGCCCGTCGGCGGCCGACTGGAAGTAGCCCACCTGCTGCTCGGGGATCTTGATCGCCGCGGAAACCTGCTTCACCTTGTCGTCGTAGGCCGAGATCAGGTCGGCGACCTTGTCGGCGCGGTTCACCACATCGGCGATCCGCTTCAGCTGATCCTGCCAGCCGGTGACATTGCCGGGCAGCAGTACCGTCGGCGCGATGGCGCTGAGCCGGTCGTAGGCGTCCACCGACTGTTTGGCCGGGAAGCCCTGGCCGCCACCGATGATCAGGTCGGGCTGGAGGGAGGCGACGAACTCCACGTTCACGGCCTGTCCCACCGGCACCAGCTGGGTGCCCTGCTCCTTCGCGGCGTCGGCCCAGGTCTTCGGGAAATCGGCATTGCGGCCGCCGACCCCGAGCACCCGCGGGTCCGCCGCGGCCACCGGAACGTCGAGATCGTAGAGGTAGCCGGCCAGCGCGCCGTTGAGCACCACCACCCGCTGCGGATCCGCGGGCACCTCGATGGCGCCCTTCTCGGTCTGGACCGGGCGGGTCCCGGAGGCGGCGGCGGGTTCGGCATCGGAGCTACAGCCCGCGACCGCGACCACCGCGACGAACAGACCGACCACGAGGCGTAACCAGGCCGCGAAGCGGCTGTGGGATAACAGCGACATAGGTGTTCTACTTTCTTCCTCGAATCGCCGGGGTACCGGATGGTGCCGCGGCGAGGTCTCGACGTCGGGGACGCACCGGGATCGGCGTCGCGGACGCGCGGTGTGCTCGGTGCCGGGGCGCACGGTCAGGTCCGCAGGGCCGGTTCGGTGTCGAGCAGTGCGGCGACCTCCGACCAGCCGTCCTCGGAGACGATTCCGAAATGGGTGTAGGGCAATCGGCGCGAGGTGATCCGCGCACCGGCGGCGCGCCAGCCCGACAGCTGGGCGGCGACCCGCGCGGCGTCGTCTTCGCCACCGGGATCGGCCGCGTACAGCGCCATCGGCCCGGCGTAGCTCGGCGTCCCCGAGACGGTGACCATACGCAGCAGCTCACCCGCCGCGCCCCGGATGAGCGCCGCGAGATCCGGTGCATCCTCGGGTAGTTCGGGCAGCAGGGCCGCCAGGCACTCCGGATCCGCGAGTGCCTCGGTGGCCTGTTCCGCCAGATTCGCCAGTGGATGCGAATCGACCAGACCCACGAACGCGATCTCCGCGCCGCGTTCGGCGAGCGCCGCCGCGATCGCGTGCACGATATTGCCGCCGAGTGAGTACCCGAGCAGGTGGTAGGGCCCCTCGGGCTGGATTTCGCGGAGAGTCGCCAGATAACGCGCGGCGAGTTCGTCGATGGTCGTGGCGCCCGATTCCGCGCCTCGTAGCGCGGGCAGCTGTAATCCGATCAGCGGCCGGTCGGCGCGTAGCCGGCGGGCCAGCGGAGCGAACTGCCAGGCGGTGCCGCCCACCGGATGCACACAGAACAGTGGTTGGGCCGAGCCGCGGGGACGCAGTTCGAGCACATGGTCGAGGCGCCGGCCCAGCATGGCGATCTCCTCGGAGGGCGCGGCGAGATCCGCTTCCCGAGCCGGGACGGCCTGCGGTGCTGCCACCGGGGTGGCACCGTCGATCCGGGCCGCCAGCGCCCGGGCGGTGGGCGCCTCGAAGATATCGTCGACCACCACCTCGTGACCCGCCCGGCGCAATCGGCCGACCAGCCGGACCGCGGTGAGCGAATGACCGCCCGCGGCGAAGAAATCGTCATCCGGGCCGATGGCCGCCACTGCGAGCACCGCGGCCATGGCCTCGAGCACCGGCCCGGCGGCAGCGGACAGTGTCGGATCCGCGACCGCGGTGACGGCGACGACGGGCGCTTCCACGGGATAGTCGGGGACCGGTAGCGCCTTACGGTCCAGTTTGTCGCTGCTGGTCATCGGAATCTCGTCGAGTTCCACGAAGGCCGCCGGAACCATGTACTCCGGCAGGGCATCGCGCACTGTGGCTCGCACCGCGTCGAGATCCAGGCCGGCGCCGGTCCGGGTTCGCAGATAGGCCACCAGGCGCTGATCGCCGGGGTTGTCCTCGCGCGGGATCACCGCCGCCTGGGCGATCTCGGGGCGGCGCAGGATCGCCGACTCGATATCGCCGAGTTCGATCCGCTGACCGCGCAGTTTGATCTGGCTGTCGGTGCGGCCCACGTACTCGAGTTCGCCGTCGGCGCCCCAGCGGACCAGATCGCCGGTGCGGTACATCCGTTCACCGGTCCCGGCGGGGTCGGCGACGAAGGTACGGGCGGTCTGTTCCGGGCGGTGCAGGTACCCGCGGGCGAGCTGGACCCCGGTCAGATACAGCTCCCCGATCTGTCCGGACGGCACCGGACGCAACCTCTCGTCGAGCACCCGCACACCCGCGCCGCCGGGCGGACGGCCGATCGGGACGGTCACGGTGTCGGTGTCGTCGGTCGCGTGATAGGTGATGCAGACCGCGGCCTCGGTGGGGCCGTACAGGTTGTTCACCCGGGCCCCGGTCGCGGTCCGGAACCGCTGTGCCGTCGCGGGCGGCAGCGGTTCGCCGCCGGTGAACACGCAGCGCAGCGCGCCGCATCCGGACAGATCGCTTTCCTCGGCCGTGGTGGTGAGCATGGACGAGGTCATCTGGATCGCGGTGACCCGTTCCTCGGCCATCAACCGTGCCTGATAGTAGGGGTCGCGGTGACCGTTGGGGCGGGCCACCACGATCCGGGCGCCCACCAGCAGCGGCAGGAAGATCTCCAGCAGTGAGGCGTCGAAGGTCGCCGGGGTCCGGTACAGCACGGTGTCACCGATCCCGAACCCGTGCTGTTCCTGCAACCAGGCGAAGGTGTTCACGATGGCCGCGTGCGGGACCGTCACACCCTTGGGCACCCCGGTGGAGCCGGAGGTGAACAGCAGGTAGGCCGCATTGTCCGGCCGCAACGGCGCGAGCCGGTCGGCGTCGGTGAGCGCGGTGGCCGCGAAATCCGCGGTGTCGAGCGTATCGACGGAAACCACGGGCGCCCGGCCGGTTTCGAAGGCGTCGGCGGCCGTGGTCAGCACCAGCGGCGGGGCGGCGGCCGCGAGGATGGTGTCCACGCGTTCGGCGGGCTGCCCCGGATCCACCGGCAGGTACACTCCGCCGGCCCGGCAGATGGCGTGCGCCGCGATCACCTGATCGGCGCCGCGCCGCATGGCCACCGTCACCACGGTCTCGGGACCGATGTCCCGGGCGACCAGCCAGCGGGCGAGCCGGTTGGCGCGCGCCTCGAATTCGCGGTAGGTGATCGTCGCGCCGTCGACCGTGATCGCGGGCGCCGCGGGATCGAGCGCGGTGTGCGGACCCCAATCGGCCATGGTGCCGCCGCGGGTGTCCGGGTGGCGGGTGGTCGCCAGCACGGCGCCGGCGGTGGCGCCGGGCGCGTCGACCAGGGCGGTGAGTACCGCACCGAGCCGGGCCGCCATCCGGGTGGCGGACGCGGCGTCCACCGCGCCGGGGTCGTGGTGCAGCATCAGGCGGAACCGGTCGCCGGGCAGGGCCGTCACCGTCACCGGGTAGTGGGTGAGGCTGTGCACTGTCACACCGGCCACCCCGACTTCGTGCGAGTCATTACCCTGCACACCGGTTTTCGGGAAGTTCTCGTACACCACGAGGGTGTCGAACAGCCGGCCGATTCCGGCCGCCCGTTCGACTGTGGCCAGGCCCAGGTAGCCCTGGTTCTGCAGGTCGAGTGTGGTCTGCTGGAGTTCGGCGAACTGCACGGCCGCGGGCCGCGCGGGATCCAGGGTCAGCCGGACCGGGACGGTGTTGCTGAACAACCCGACCATGCCCGCCACACCCGGCAGCTCGCTCGGCCGGCCCGACACCACCGCGCCGAAGACCACATCGTCGCGACCGAGTTGCTCGGCCAGTACCAACCCCCACGCACCCTGCAGCAGGGTGTTCATGGTCAGTCCGTTGGCCCGGCCGAACGATTCGAGCGCGGCCGCGGTCTCGACGGCCAGCGGTACATCCAGTCCCACCGCGGCCGACCGCGGCCCGGGCGCGCCGACCAGGCTCGGCCCGGACAGCCCATCCAGGTATCCGGCCCAGCGGCGGACGGCCGCGGCGCTGTCGCGGGCGGCGAGCCAGGCCAGATAGGTGCCGTAATAGCCGGGTTCGGGCAACCGCTCGCCGTGGTAGAGCGCGAGCATCTCGCGCAGCACGATCGGCACCGACCAGCCGTCGGCCAGCAGATGATGGGCGGTCAGCACCAGTCGGTGCGCGGTATCGGACAGCCGGATGAGCAGTGCCCGCAGCAGCGGTGGTCCGGCGATATCGAAGGTCCGCGCCCCGGCCAGCTCCTCGAGCTCCAGCGCGGCCGCCGCGGCCGCGTCCGGTGACCGGTCGCGCAGGTCCTCGACCTGCCATGCCACCCGCGGTGTCCGCGGGATCACCTGCACGGGGCGGTCGAACTGCTCGTATCGGAAGGCCGCGGCCAGGTTCGGATGCCGGCCCAGCACCGTCGCGAATGCCGCGCCCAGCCGGTCCGGGTCCAGCGGTCCGGCCAGTTCGAAACGGGCGGTGAGCGTGTAGACATCGGCCGCGCCGTCGCGCAGGGCGTGGAAGAGCAGCCCCTCCTGCAACGGGGAGAGCGGCAGCACATCGGCGATCGGCCCGTAGGCGGCGGTCAATTCGGCGGCGTCGTCCGGCGGGAGCGCTATCGAGACGGCGGCCGCGGCCGGCGGCCGCCGCTGCGTCCCGGAAACCACTGCGGGATCGATATTTTCGGCCGCCGCGGCCAGATCGGCCAGACTGCGGCGGGTCAGCATGTCCTGCGGGGCCAGGACCAGTCCGCGTTCCCGGAGCCGGGTGCAGACCCCGATCGCGGTGATGCTGTCACCCCCGGCGCCGAAGAAGTCGTCGTCGATATCGACGGTCGCGCCGCCGAGCAGTTCGGCCACCACCTCGGCCACCGCGTGCTCGGCCGCGGTGGCCGGCGCGCGCCCACCGGCCGGTTCGGCCGGATCGGGCAGAGCGGTACGGTCGACCTTGCCGTTCACCGTCCACGGCAATTCCTCGAGCACCACGATGCGGGCCGGGACCATCGGATCGGGCAGCGATTCGGCCAACCGGTTGCGTATCCGGGCACCGAGATCGCCCGGCCCGCCGCTGCCGTCCGGCGCGTCCCGCCCCCGCACGACCGAAACGACGAGGCTCGCCCCCCCCCCCCAAACCCGGATATCGGCGGCCCCCGTCGCGGCAGAACGGAAAAGCGGCGGGGAGGGCAAGAGTGTTTAAGTATGCGG
>NZ_JBKOOL010000218.1:0-8139 GCF_046764065.1 Nocardia sp. NPDC002869 | reverse complement strand
GCGCTCAAGGCCACCATGGTCTTCGATACCGACACCGTGGAATCCCAGCTCGCGGTGGCCAAGGACAATATCGACAAGCTGTCGCTGTTCGGCCGTGTCCTGCCGATCGTCTTCGGCATCCTCGGCGTACTCGCGCTGATCGCCGGAATCGCGCTCGGCCTGACCGGCGGCCGCGGCGGTCAGCCGGCCCGCCCCACCGGCCCGGCCCGGCGCCCCACCGGTGGCACCTCGACCGCCGCATCGGCCGACGCCCCGACCACCACGCTCCCCCGCACGGGTAACGCGGACGCTCCGACGGAGACCATCAAACTCCCGAAGAACCTCTGAGCGTACGAGCACAGCTGAGGCGCCCTGGACCGAAAGGTCCGGGGCGCCTTTGTTTCTATCCGACCGCAGCGTGGTGGTCGACTACTTGATCAGTAGGTCCAGTTCTTTCCGGTAGCTCGGTATTGTTCGACGGGGATGGGTTCTACGCCGGGGCGCATGTGATCGAGGTAGAGCTGCCCGTAGAGGTGGTCTATTTCGTGGGCGACCAGGCGGGCGACTCCGCGTTCGAACACGGTGATTCGGGTGTTGCCGTCGATATCGGTGTGTTCGACATGGATCGCCAGGGCGCGTGGTACCTGTCCTCTGAGGTCGAAGAAGCTCAGGCAGCCCTCGTACTGATCATCTTCGCCGCCGCCGGTTTCGACGATGCGCGGGTTGAACAGAGTGATGGTGTCGCCGTCGGGGGTGTGCACGATCGCGGCGGCTCTGCCGATACCGATTTGAGGTGCCGCGATGCCCATACCCTTACCGAATACGTGGGCCTGTGCGACGCGCTGGGCGGCCGAGTTGAGTTCGGCGACCACGCGACGGGCGTCTTCGGCTTCGGCGGGGAGTTCAAACGGACGTGCGATTCGGCGCAGAATCTCATCTCCCTCCTGCGCGATGCCCAGGCCTGCCATGACTCTGCTGGGTGGAGTCCGCTCGTCGTCGTTGCGGCCACGGAAGTCCCATTCGAGGCGGTAGCGCGCATGCAGGGGCGGGTGGTCGGTAGACCAGGAGTACCGGCACCGTCCCTCATCTACTCGGCAGGAGATGGGTGTGCGGAACGGCTGTCCTTCTGCGGTCATAGAGGTTTGTAGCCCCCATACCGAGGGTTCGAGTGCAGCCGGGAAGTCCAGTCGGACCGAGAGCCGGTTGGTGGGCAGGCGGACGGCGCGCTGGAACCAGTTGCCCCAGTGGATCTCCGACACGGTGTATTCGTATTCGATCCAGCAGGCCTGGCCGGGATAGAGCGGGAAGCGGCGCCCACCGACTGGTTCGCCGAACAACAGCCAGACTTCTTTGAAGGCGTCGCGATCGTGGTGGGCGGTCCAAGCCATCGGTTCGACCCGGTGGTCGCCGTGCCAGGCGTGCAGGTCGATCTCTTCCCAGGTCAGCGGATTCTCCTGGTAGAGCTGGTTGGATCGTTCGGGGTCGCCGGGGTAGCGATCCACGGAGATTCTGATGAGGTAGCGGGTAATCGGGTCGGGGCCGTCGTTGATCAGCCGCCGTCGCTGGCGCAGCCGATAGACACGTCCGTCGAACGACAGGCTCGCATCGTCGTGGTCGACCAACAAAGACCCGGTTGTGTTGGTTGTTTGGACGGTGGCCGGCGTGCGAGAGACGGTTGACCGCTTGGCTGTGAACTCGGCGAATGCTGTCCTCAAGGCGCCTCCGGCTTGAAGCGCCGATTCGGCGCATGCTGCGAACTCGCGGGAAGGGTTCTCCGTCCCGGACTCGATCTTGGATACGTAAGGACGGCTGTAGCCGAGTTTGGCTGCCAATGCGCTCCGAGACAGACCGCGGACGTCGCGCCAGCGCCGCAACTCGAGTGCGAAGACGTTGACCTGTGGTTCTGCGGGCTCATTGCCGGGCGGAGTCTTGGCCGTGGTCACTGTCCGCGCTCCTGTCCGCGTGGGTGTGCGTGTGCGTAAGTACACCGTGAGTATGCGCCCACTCTGCCGAAACACCGCGGGGCAGTGAGGAAATGGGGCATCGAAATCGCAATCCAGCGAAGTCGGTACGAGTAAGGCCTGCTGAGCCGGGCCGGGTGAGGCGCCTACCACGGCTGCCGACCGGAACGCGCTTGCCGCAGGCCAGGGCGCCTAGAGGAGGTACGTCCGGTGAAGCAACCCCACTCCACATTTCATACCTCGCCGTATCCATACCGCCCGGCCGCGCATCGGGCCGCGCTCCTGCATCGAGCTCTAGACATAGGGCTACGGTTCAAGGCCCAGCCCGACATCTACGGGCGCAGAATGGCTGCCACTGCGATTCGGGATCGGCTGCTGACCGATCTTCCGGATGCACCGATGAGCCCGGAAGCAGTTCTGGCGGAGTTCGAGTCGACGCTGCTACCGCTGTGTAAGAACGAGGCCAGTCCGCGGTTCATGGGATTCGGTGACACCGGCGATGACCAGTGTGCGTTGATGGGCACGCTGTTGGCGGATCTGACGCAACAGAACATGATCAACCAGTCCTTCGACAGCCCATCGGCCACGTTCGTCGAGATCGCCACCGTGCGGTGGTTGCGTGAACTGCTCGGCTACGACAACCCGGCAGTCGAGCAGGTGCGTTCGGTATGGGACGTGGGCGGTTTCATCACCCCGGGCGGCACCACGAGCAATAGTGTGGCGATGATGCTCGCCCGTGAAAATGCGACGCCGGGCACTATGCGCACTGGCGTGCACGACCCTTTGCGGTGCGCGGTCGTTGTGCCGGCAGCCATCGGCCACTACAGCGTCAAGGCGGCATTGACCTGGATCGGGTGCGGTGCGAACCTGATCGAGGTTGCCACCGACGGATTTCGCTATGACCTGGCCGCGCTCACCGAAGCCCTTCGTGAGCACAAGGGTTCGGTCATGGCGGTGGTCGCCTACGCCGGAGACAGCCGCACTCAGACCGTCGAGAATCTCAGGGCGGTCGCAGACTCGGTGCGGGATTTCGATCCAGGGATCTGGTTGCACGCCGATGCTTGCTGGGGTCTGCTGGCCACATTCAGCCCGCAGCTGTCGGGGCTGGTCGACGGCATCGCCGAATTCGACAGCGTCACTGTCGACCCGCACAAGATCATGGCGATTCCGTATGGGTTGTCCGCGCTTTTGGTGCGTGACCCGTCCGTATTGCGTCTTGTGTCGACGTACTCGGATTTGATCATGCAGGAGGATTTCGCGTTCGGCCAGGTCACTCCATTCATCGGTACCAAGGGGTGGCTGAGCCTGAAGCTGTGGATGATGATGCTCGGTCAGGGCCGCGCCGGGCTGGCTGCCCTCGCCGAGCGCCGGGTCGCCGCTGCCGCGCGGTTCGCGGGCCTGGTAGACGCCCATCCGAGGTTGGTCAGGATCAACGACCCGGATCTGGCCGCGGTGGCGTTCGCGTATCTGCCTGTCGGTATCACCGCAGACGGCGTCGCCGACGACCCGGCGATCGCGCGGGTCAATGCGCTCAATGTCGCGATTCACGACCGGATCATCGACCAAGGGCAGTGGCATCTTCATCAATTCACGGTCCCCGACGACCTGGGCCGACTGCGGCGCGGCGCGATACTGCAACCGCTGCGGTTCATGGCCAACAATCCGAAGGTCACCGAGAACCATATGCGTGCTGTGCTCGTATATCTCGATGACCTCGCCGCCGAGGTGGAAGGTATCCAGCAATGAACTCGACTCCGGCATTCCGCGACGTGTACGAGGCCGACGGGGTCTACGACCAGTTGCTGCTGCGGCACTACTTCGGCGGCGCCACCGATCCAGAGCTGGTAACAGATTGGATGACCCGTCATTACGGACAGCCGCCTTCGGCTCTCCGGATTGCCGAATTCGGATGCGGTACGGGCCGGATTACCGATGTCCTGGCCGACTATGCCAGTGAGTTGGTACTGGCCGACTACAGCGCGGCCATGGTTGCCGTGGCCGCGCGCCGATTCCCCGACGCACGCACGTTCCAAGCTGATACACGCGACGCGGTCACTACTCTGATCGGCGAAAACCGGGCGGGAAGCTTCGATCTGGTCGCGTCGTTCTGGTCACTGAGCTATCCGATCGGCGAGTTCTTCGAAACGATGTCGCCTGCTGGGATCGTCGCGCATATGGATCCGGCTCGGGCCCGGGAGTCGGCGGCCGAATTCGTGCGCCGTCTGGTCGAACTGCTGGCGCCGGGCGGGCATCTACTGGTGTGGCTGTTCGACTCCGACAGCCCTGAACAACGTCTGGTAACCCAGGCATGGGAGCAGGTCGCGTCGTTCCCGGCCGGTGGTCGCGCTTACACGCGGTGGCAGCTGCTGGACGCGCTCCACGACGCAGAACGGGACGGGCTCGGCACTCTTACCCACACCCGACTCGGAGGTGTCGCGTATGCGCCGGACCGGGCAGCAGGGCGGGAATGGTTCTTCGGCGAGCACTTCAAGCACCACCCGCAGCTGATGACCGATACCGCGTTGCACGCAGCCGTGGACGCTTTCCTGGATCGCTACCAGTTACCCGACGGCGGGTCCGCGATACCGAGCGGAGTGCACATCATCGACTTCCACGCCGGCCGCCACCCCTTCACCGCGTTACCTCGGGACAGATCATGATGAGCACAACACCCGACTTGCTCGCCGCTGCCGCCCGGTTGTGCTGTGCACTCACCAAGACTCGCAGCACATACGCGCTGGCCTACGGCTCCCATGCCGCGGGACGCGCGGGCCCGAACTCGGATCTCGATCTGGTCCTGGTCACCGACGCCCGGCCCGGTTTCCAGAAGATGCAGGCGCTCGTGAGAGCGGTGGACAACCTGCACCGCGAACACAGACTCACCGTCGACACCGAGGTTGACTACGAAGCCAAGCTCGTCGCCGACCGCGCCGATGTCGAGGCCGCGGTGGGCCTGGACTGCTTCGAACGCTCCGGACCGGCCATCATTCCCGAACCAGTGCGGTTGGACCCTGCCTGGCTCAATTCCCGCCATTTCGCCCGACGCCTGCTGCTCAACGCACTGACCACCGAACATGTATTTCTGGGCGGGAACGCCGCACGCTACCAGCGCGATTGCCGCCGCGCCGCCGCAGCAGTCGCACGGCTTGTTCTTGCAATCCGCGCACCGGCCTCAGAGACAACGCTCGCCGCCGCGGTCGACACGCTCGTGCGGGCCCCGGACGGCTCGGCCGGCAAGGATTGGCTCGGGTACCAGGCGACATCCCACCTGTGTTCGACCGTGCAGTACGGCATGACCACCCTCGCAACCTGCGGAACGGTCCGCGTGATCGACGGACACAGATATCGCTTGTCTCCACACCGATCGGCGCGCTCGGAACTCGCTGGTGGTACCTGAGATACTTGACCATCCGTTTCGATCCCCACTGATGAAGGGAACCCCGGTGAGTTCTGTCGGTGTCGCACCGCTGCTCGCAACTGTCGCTGCCGCCGTGTCGGAGGCGATCGAGCGAGTCCGCCCCGAACTGGCGGGAGCCGACCCGGTGGTGCGCCGATCGGATCGGGCCGACTTCCAATCCAACGCCGCACTGCCGCTGGCAAAGAAGTACGGCCTCAAACCTGGTGACCTGGCCGGCGAACTCGCCGAACAGCTGACCGCCGACGGCTCCACCGCGCCGGTAGCCGCGGCAGTGCCATCCGGGCCAGGGTTCCTGAACATCACCCTCACCGACTCCGTGGTGTGGTCCCGAATCGCCGATCGGCTCGCGGACCCGCGCTTGGGTATAGCCGAGGCCGCTGCCGGGCAACGGATCGTGATCGACTATTCCGCGCCCAATGTCGCCAAAGAAATGCACGTCGGACACTTGCGGACCACGATCATCGGTGACAGCCTCGCCCGCGTCCTCGGTTTTCTCGGCGCCGACATCGTGCGCGCCAACCACCTCGGCGACTGGGGCACGCAGTTCGGGATGCTCATCCAATACATCGACGAACACCCCGACCAGCCCTGGCGGACCGATGACCTCGCCGATGGATCCTCGGTGTCCGCGCTGGACAGCCTCTACAAAGCCGCCCATGCCGCCTTCGACGCCGACCCCGCCTTCGCCGACCGCTCTCGCGCCCGCGTCGTTGCCCTCCAGAACGGCGACGAACCGACCGTCGCCAGCTGGAACGAGATCGTCGCCGAATCGGAGAAGGCGTTCGGCGCGATCTACGACCGGCTCGGTGTGCTGCTGACCCCCGAGGACTACACCGGCGAATCGTTCTACAACCCGCTGCTCGCCGATACCGTCACAGAACTGCTGGACAAAGGTGTCGCCATCCACAGCGACGGTGCAGTCGTCATCGCCTCCGACACCGTAACCGGCCCCGACGGCGACCCGGCCGTGCTAATGGCCCGGAAAAGCGATGGCGGCTACGGCTACGACAGCACCGACCTGGCCACCATCCGCTACCGGATCACCGAACTGAGCGCCGACCGGCTGCTGTACGTCACCGACTCGCGCCAAGCGCTGCACTTCCAGCTCGTCTTCGAAGCCGCCCGCCGCGCAGGCTGGCTCACCGACACCGTCACGGTCGACCACGTCGCCTACGGCACGATCCTCGGCCCCGACGGCAAACCATTCAAAACCCGAGCCGGCGGCACCGTGCGGCTGATGGACCTGCTCGACGACGCCGTCGCTGCCGCTCGCGCAGTAGTGGCAGACAAGAACCCCGACCTGCCCGCCGACCAACTCGACGCTATTGCCGAACAAGCCGGGATCGGCGCGGTGAAGTACGCGGATCTGTCTACATCCCGGGTCAAGGACTACACCTTCGACACGCAGCGGATGACCGCGTTCGGCGGCAACACCGGCGTCTACCTCCAATATGCGCACGCCAGGATGTGCTCGATCCTGCGCAGGGCAGGGGAACCACTACCGGTCACGGTCGATACCACAGCCACGATCGAACCCGCCGAGCGTGCACTCGCGCTGACCCTCGACGATTACGGCACGGTCGTCACCGACGTCGCCACCACCCTGGAACCGCACCGGCTTGCCGGTTATCTCTACGAGCTGGCCCGCGCGTTCACCACGTTTTACGACACCTGCCCGGTGATCGGCGCCCCCGAACCGACCCGAAGCAACCGACTCGCGGTATGCCAACTCGCGGCCCGCACACTGGCCCACGGGCTCGGCCTGCTCGGCATCGCCGCACCAACCCGTCTATGATCGGAAGCGTCGCGGTCGGCAACCTGAAGCCGAACAGGGGTCGTACCGAAGCCCAGTTGCTTTCAGTTCGATCTCCTGCCAAGAGCGATTGCGTCCGGGCGATCCGACCAGCGGTCCGGTGTGTCAAGCATCAGTTGAACCACGACAACCACGTTCCGCGAGTGGTTGCCGAATTTCGCCATATAGGTTCAAGAGCGGCGGCGCTTGCGCGCCGCCGCTCCGCAACCCGGCGTGGCCTGGCTGCGCTGGCGGCCCCACCGGGCGCATCGGCGGCACGCGTGCGCCACCCGCTTCTGATCCGAGATGGTTGATTTTCGATCACCGAGAAGTGTGGGCGCGACGAGAGCCGTACCCGACTTACCTCCCGCAGCCGCCCACGAATCGGCCGGCACTTTGCCCGGTCAACCGGCTGTGGTCACGTCCGAGGACTTTTTGAGCACCCGAACCTGGCCAACCGCACAGTTTGGCGGCGGCCTGGTTCGCCTCTGACTCGATTCGTAGACCCAGCCGTATAAGAAGCGAGTGCCGACGAACGTGCAATGCGCCAATCAATGGCGTTTTGGCTGTAACAGGCCATGTCGCCTGCACGGTTATCTGTCGAACGGTTTGACACGAAATCGCATCGCCCAGTGGGCGACTGCATCGGCGAGGAGGCATTGCGATGAGTGATGAGAGCGAATTGTGGCTGCACAACCTCAGGCAGCTCAAGTTCTTCGTGGAGGTTGCGCGGGACAATGTCGAAGCCGCGCCCCCCTCCGCAGGGGTCGCTGAGAGGTCGACCAAAGAGAGCTTGCGGGAGGGAGTCTTCCACCACCTGCTGGAAGAGCACCAGCGGAAGGCCATCTACAGTCCCCAGCTGCGCGACATCGTCAAACCTGTGCTGGAAGCCGTCTGAGGTTCACCCCGAATAGTGGACAGGGGATCAAGCAGCTGTAGCTGCCGCGGAGAGTGAATGTTCGTAAGCGATCGGGCTGATCATCCCGATC
>NZ_JBKOOL010000217.1:0-8171 GCF_046764065.1 Nocardia sp. NPDC002869 | reverse complement strand
AGCGGCCGCGGGGGGTGCGGCGGCTGCGGGGTGCCGCCGTGGTGGCGGGCCGGCGCACCGCGAGCCACTCCGTGGTGAGCGGCCGGCATCCCGGGTCCGGCGCCGGACCCGCCCTGCCGCCGATCGGCGAGACTTCCCGGCGCTGGGTGCTCCATATCGATATGGATGCCTTCTTCGCCTCCTGTGAGCAGCTCACCCGCCCCACCCTGCGCGGCCGCCCGGTGCTGGTCGGCGGGACCGGTGCGCGCGGGGTGGTGGCCGGGGCGAGTTACGAGGCGCGGGTGTTCGGGGCGCGTTCGGCCATGCCGATGCAGCAGGCGCGGCGGCTCGTCGGGGTGTCGGCGGTGGTGGTCCCGCCGCGAGGTGCGCTGTACAGCGTGCTGAGCGGCCGGGTCTTCGATACCTTGCGGGCCCGGGTCCCGGTACTGGAGACCCTGTCGTTCGACGAGGCGTTCGCCGAGCCCGCCGAACTGGCCGGGGCGAGCGCGGCGGAGGTGGAGGCGTTCTGCGCCGGCTTGCGGGCAGCGGTGCGGGAGCGTACGGGCCTGGTCGCCTCGGTGGGTGCCGGCAGCGGGAAACAGCTGGCCAAGATCGCCTCCGGCATGGCCAAACCCGATGGGATCCGGGTGATCGCGCCGGGTGAGCAGCAGGCGCTGCTGGCCGCGCTGCCGGTGCGCAAGCTCTGGGGTATCGGCCCGGTGGCCGAGGGCCGGCTGCGCACCCTCGGGATCGAAACCGTGGGCGCCTTCGCGGCGCTTCCGGAGGCGGAGGCGGTATCGATCCTGGGCGGCAGTATCGGCGCGGCGCTGCACCGTCTCGCCCGCGGTATCGACGACCGGCCGGTCACCGAACGCGCCGAGGCCAAACAGATCAGCGCCGAGACCACCTACGAACACGACATCGTCACCCTGGAGCGGCTGCGCCCGGCGATCACCGAGATGGCCGCCGCCGCGCACCGCCGGCTCGGCCGCGACGGCCGCGCCGCCCGAACCGTGGTGCTGAAGCTGCGCCGCGCCGATATGAGCATCACCACGCGTTCCACCACCCTGCCCTACGCGACCGAGGATCTGCCCACGCTGACCGCCGCCGCGCAGCGGGCCGCGATCGACCCGCGGGAGCTGGGCCCGATCCGGTTGGTCGGTGTCGGCTACGCCGGGCTGTCCAGCATCCGGCAGGAATCGCTGTTCCCGGAACTGGACCGGCAGGGTGGTGAGCCCGCCCAATCGTCCGGCGGGGTTGCGGGGGAGCGGGGTGGCGCCCCCGATTCTCTGACGACGGTCGAAGAGAGCTCTGTGGATTCGGTAAGACATCCGGCGGGACCGGCGAGTTCCGTGGACACGACGGCCGGTTCGGCCTCGCTGCCCGGCAGTGCCGCCGAAAACTCTCCAGGTCCGCGGGATTCCGGCGTTTCCACTGGTAGCAGTATGCTTTGGCGGCCGGGTTCGGATGTGCGGCATCCCGAATTCGGATTCGGCTGGGTGCAGGGCGCGGGCCACGGACGAGTGACCGTCCGGTTCGAGACCCGCTCGACAGGACCGGGGATCGCGCGTACTTTCGCTGCCGACAATACGGAGTTGTGCTCAGCGGATCCGCTCGCCAGCTTGTCCTGAGGGCCCGCCGGGTAGGTTGGTCCGGGCAGCGTCGCCGGTTCCGGTGGCTCTGTTGTAGTGCACGACACCGAACCCTCGAACGCAAAGGACGAGCAGTTGAAGCTTCGCAAGACCGGACGTATCGCGATCGCCGGCGTGGCCGCCGTGGCCGCGCTGACCCTGACGGCGTGTGGTAGCGATGATTCCGACTCGGACAGCAAGGCCGCGAGCACCACGTCCGCGTCGGCGGCCGCCTCGGAAGAGGCGTCCGATCTGCCGCCGGTGCCCACCGTGGCCGACCTGAACGCTCAACTCCAGCGCGCCCTCGACCCGGCCGTGCCCAACGAGGAGAAGCTGGACATGATGCAGGGCGCCGAGGCGGATCCGGAACTGCCGGGCAAACTGGCCAAGTTCTACACGGATTCGGGCGCCACCATCGAGGTCACCGAGGTCAACGATTTCGCCGACACCATCAACGCCAAGGCCAACTTCAAGCTGGGCGACACCCAGAACGTGGTCGATGTCCCGTTCGTCGCCGAAGACGGTGTGTGGAAGGTCGAGAAGACCTGGACCTGCAATATGCTCGCCCAGGCCCAGGTGCAGTCCCCGGCCTGCGTGGCCTGATCCCGCAGCGTGCAAACCGGCCGGTCCGCTATAGCGGACCGGCCGGTCTCGTTCTATGGCTTCGAGCGGATCGGTGAGCGCAGCCGCGGCGGTGCGCGCGGCCCCGCTAGGATTGCGCCCCGTGGCTGACACGATGGTGGTGGCGGCGCCCGAGCCGGCAGATCTCTCCGACGGTCCCGGATCCCGATCGCGGGGTGGCCGGGCGCGGCCGGTCGCGCTGGTGTCGGCGCTCATCGGAGCACTGCTGGCGATAGCGGTACCCCTGCTGCCGGTCCGGGTCGACGCCGCCACACTGTCCTGGCCGCAGGACGATTCCGCCGCGTCGATCGAGGCCCCGCTGGTCGCCTACGCGCCGTTGGACTACACGGCCACTGTGCCGTGCGCGGCGATCCAGCAACTCGGGCCCGGCGGCGGGGTGCTGACCGCCACCGCGCCCTACGGCGCACCCGATCTGGAACGCTACGGTTTCCTGGCCCGGGTCCGGCCCGCGACACCGGAGGCCGGGGCGCAGCTCGACGTCGTCCTGCGCAACCAATCGCTGTTCAGCGTCCCGGTCGCGGAACTCCCCCCGAACTGCGAACTCGACGTCCACGCCGGGATGGCCGAAACCGTCGCCTCGCTCACCGGATCCGAGCCGGTGGTGCTGAGCGGTGATTTCCGCCCCCAGCTGGTCGGTGTGTTCAGCGATCTGACCGATCCCGCGGGCACCCGGGTCACCGCCGAGGTCGACAGCCGGTTCAGCTCCAGCCCGACTCCGCTGAAGCAGACCGCGATCTGGGTGGCCGTCGCCGCGACCCTGATCTCGCTGTTCGCGCTGCACCGGCTGGACAGCCTCGACGGGCGCCGCGCCCGCCGGTTCCTGCCGGCCCGGTGGTGGACCTTCCGTCCGGTCGATGTGGTGGTGCTGGGCACGCTGGTGCTCTGGCATTTCATCGGCGCCACCACTTCCGACGACGGCTACCAGTTCGGCATGGGCCGCGCCTCGCAGGCCGCCGGTTATATGGCGAACTACTTCCGCTACTTCGGCGTCCCGGAGAACCCGGTCGGCACCCCGTACTACGACCTCATCGGCCTGATGGCCGATCTCACCACCGCCAGCCCCTGGGTGCGCCTGCCCGGTCTGCTGGCCGGCATCCTGGCCTGGCTGGTGATCAGTCGCGAGGTGGTGCCCCGGTTCGGGGCCGCGCTGCATCGCACCACGTTCGTCCCGTGGACCGGCGCGCTGGTGTTCCTGGCCGTCTGGCTGCCCTACAACAATGGGCTGCGGCCCAAGCCCATCGTCGCGCTCGGGGTGCTGCTCACCTGGTGCTCGGTCGAGCGCGGTATCGCCACCCGCCGCCTGCTGCCGTTCGCGGTGGCCATCCTGATCGCCGCCTTCAGCTGCACCGCCGGCCCGCACGGCATCATCTGCCTGGCCGCGCTGCTGGCCGGACTGCGGCCGCTGATCAAGATCCTCACCGCCCGCGCGCCGCGGATAGGCCGGCTCGCGCAAGTGCTGCCGCTGGCCGCCGCGGGTGTCCTCGTGCTGGTGGTGGCCTTCGCCGACCAGCCGTTCAGCGCCATGATGGAAATGCGCCGGGTGCACGAACTGGCCGGCCCGCACGTCCTCTGGTTCGACGAATACCTGCGCTACCAGTACCTGTTCATGGGTACGGTCGACGGCTCGGTGGCCCGCCGCTTCGGGATCTTCGTGATGATCGCCGGATTGGCGGTATGCCTGCTCACCCTGCTGCGTAAGGGCGGCCGGATCCCCACCGCCGCGGTGGGGCCGTCGCAGCGCATCCTCGGCGTCACCGTCGGCGCCATGGCGCTGATGATGACCACCCCGACCAAATGGACCCACCACCTCGGTGTCTTCGCCGGGCTGGCGGGTGCGGTGGCGGTGTTGACGGCCGTCGCGATCGGGCCGCGGGTCATGCGCGCGCCGCGCAACCGGGCACTGTTCGCCGCCGGGGTGTCGTTCCTGCTGGCTCTCGTATTCGCCGGCCCCAACGGCTGGTGGTACGTCTCCTCCTACAGCGTCCCGTGGTGGGACAAACAGCCCTCGGTGGCCGGTATCGCCTTCAACAAGGTCTTCCTGCTGGGCGCGGTGGTGCTGCTGGCGGTGGCGGCGTGGTGGCATGTGCGGGCACCCGACGACGGGCAGCACCGGATCTCACGCTGGGACTGGCGGTTCGCCAAGGTGCCGGCCCTGACGGTGGCCGCCGCGTTCATGGTGCTGTTCGAGGTGGCGTCGTTCGCGAAGGGCGCCGTCTCCCAGTACCCGGCGTTCTCGCTGGCGAGTTCGAACCTGAGCGCGCTCGCCGGGAACACCTGCGGCATGGCCCCGCACGTGCTGGTGGAGACCGACCCCAACCGCGGCATGCTCACCCCGCTCTCCGGTGATCCCGCCGCGGCCCTGGCCGGTACCGGAACGGGCTTCAGCCCCACCGGAGTCGCGGCGGACCTGAGCGCCGATGCCGAGGAAGGCGCCGACGCCGCCATCGCCGATTCGGTGGGCGCGGCGACCGCGGGCACCGGTGTAGCGACCGAAACCGACAGTCCCGCATTGCCGTTCGGCCTGGATCCGGGGACTCCGGTCCTGGGCAGCGATCACGCCGACGGCCCGGCCCGACTGACCTCCGGCTGGTATCGGCTGCCACCGGTCGCCGACCGCGCGGATATTCTCGCCCTCAGCGCCGCGGGCCGTATCTGGTCGCAGGACACCGACGGTGTGGTGACCCACGGACAGTCCCTGGAACTGGAATTCGGCTCCACCACCGCGCCGGGCGGTTCGGCCGCGGACCCGGTGCCGCTGCGCCGGGTGAATCCGATCGATATCGGCCCGGCGCCGTCGTGGCGCAACCTGCGGGTCCCGCTGGCGCCCTACGCCGATGCCGACACCGTGCGCATCGTGGCCGCCGACCGCGATCGCGATCCGCGCCAGTGGCTGGCCTTCACCCCGCCGCGGATGCCGCAGACCCAGGACCTGAACACGGTGGTCGGATCCGATGATCCGGTGCTGCTGGATTGGGCGGTGGGCCTGCAGTTCCCGTGCCAGCGGCCCTTCGACCACCGCATCGGGATCGCCGAGGTGCCGAAATACCGCATCCTGCCGGACCGGATCGGCGCGAACGACACCAACCTGTGGCAGAACCACGACGGTGGCGGTCCGTTGGGCTGGACCGGTCTGCTGCTGCACGCCCGCACCCTGCCGACCTATCTCGATCAGGACTGGGATCGCGATTGGGGGCAACTACAGCAGTTCCTCCCCATCGATCCCGACGCGGTACCGGCCCGTCCGCGCACCACGCAGGAGGATCACTCCGGGACCTGGACGCCCGGCCCGATCAACGTCGCCTGGTGAGCCGCGCACCGCGGCGCTGGCTACGCTGACATCCATGTCGACAACTGTGCAGTCCGTCGGGATGCCCGGTCTCACCGCCGCGGAGGTGGCGCAGCGCCGGCGCGACGGGCTCACCAACGATGTGCCGGACCGCGCCGGCCGCTCGGTGCGCGATATCGTCCGGGCGAATGTGTTCACCCGGATCAATGCCATCCTGGGCGTGCTGTTCGTCCTGGTGATGGCCACCGGATCGGTGATCGACGGAATGTTCGGGCTGCTGATCGTGGCCAACAGCGCGGTCGGCATCGTGCAGGAGATCCGGGCCAAACGCACCCTGGACCGGTTGGCGATCGTCGGGCAGGCGAAACCGACTGTGCGCCGGGACGGTAAGTCCGGACAGGTCGCGCCCGATGAGGTGGTCCTCGACGATCTCATCGAACTCGGGCCGGGTGACCAGATCGTGGTCGACGGCGAGGTGGTCGAAGCGGAACTGCTCGAGATCGACGAATCGCTGCTCACCGGCGAATCCGACGATGTCGCCAAGGAACCCGGCGCGCAGGTGCTCTCGGGCAGCTATGTGGTGTCCGGTTCGGGCGCCTACCGGGCGACCAAGGTCGGCAAGGACGCCTACGCCGCGAAACTGGCCGACGAGGCCAGCAAGTTCACCTTGGTGAACTCCGAACTGCGCAACGGTATCGACACCATCCTCAAGGTCATCACCTATCTGCTCATCCCCGCCGGTGTCCTGAGCATCTACAACCAGCTGGTGTCCAGCGGAGAGTCCTGGCGGCCGGCCGTCAGCGGGATGGTGGCCGCGCTGGTGCCGATGGTGCCCGAGGGCCTGGTGCTGATGACCTCGATCGCGTTCGCGGTCGGTGTGGTGCGGCTGGGGCAGCGCAAATGCCTGGTCCAGGAGCTGCCCGCCATCGAGGGACTGGCCCGGGTGGATGTGGTGTGCGCGGACAAGACCGGCACCCTCACCGAGAACGGTATGCGCCTGGCCGAACTCCGGATGATCGACACCGGTCCGGACGCCGAGGACCGGGCACGGCAGGCGCTGGCCGCCATGGCCGCCGACGATCGCCGCCCCAATGCCAGCGTCCAGGCCATCGCCGAAGCACTCCCCGAGACACCCGGTTGGGAGTACACGGCCGTGGCGCCGTTCTCCTCGGCCAAGAAGTGGAGCGGCTTCTCCTACGGAGAGCACGGGGACTGGCTGCTGGGCGCACCCGATGTGCTGCTCGGCGCCGGATCGGCCGATGCCCGCGCCGCCGAGGAACTCGGCGCCACCGGCCTGCGCGTGCTCTTGCTCGCCCGCGGCGACCGCGCGGTGGACGCGACCGGCGCCCCCGGCGCCATCACCCCGGTCGCCCTGGTGGTCCTCGAACAGAAAGTACGGCCCGACGCCCGCGACACCCTGGACTACTTCGCGAGCCAGGACGTATCGATCAAGGTGATCTCCGGGGACAACGCCGTCTCGGTGGGCGCGGTCGCCTCCTCCCTGGAACTGCCCGGCGGCGACCACGCCGTCGACGCGCGGACCCTGCCCGAGGACCGCGCCGAACTCGCCGGCGTGCTGGAGGAGCGGACCACCTTCGGGCGGGTCCGCCCCGACCAGAAGCGGGCCATGGTCGGCGCGCTGCAGTCCCGCGGGCACACCGTGGCCATGACCGGCGACGGGGTCAACGACGTGCTGGCACTCAAGGACGCCGATATCGGTGTGGCCATGGGCGCGGGTAGCCCGGCCACCCGGGCGGTCGCGCAGATCGTGCTGCTGGACAACAAATTCGCCACCCTGCCGTACGTGGTGGGCGAGGGCCGCCGGGTGATCGGCAATATCGAACGGGTCTCCAACCTGTTCCTGACCAAAACCGTCTACTCGGTGCTGCTGGCCTTCCTGATCGGCGTCGCCGGTGTGGGTTCGCAGATCTTCGGCTACGAACCCATCGGCTACCCGTTCCTGCCCCGGCACGTGACGATCGCGGCCTGGTTCACCATCGGTATCCCCGCCTTCGTCCTCTCGCTGGCCCCGAACAACGAACGGGCCCGCACCGGATTCGTCGGCCGGGTGATGCGCTTGGCGATCCCCTCGGGCGTGGTCATCGGTACCGCGACCTTCGTCGCCTACCTCATCGCCTACGCCGGCCCCGAGGCCAGCGCACAGCAGAAGATGCAGGCCGGGACCACCGCGCTCATCACCCTGATCATGATCGCGGTCTGGGTGCTGGCGATCGTCGCCCGCCCCTACACCTGGTGGAAGGTCGTACTGATCGCGGTCTCGGTGGCGGCCTACCTGGTGCTGTTCACGGTCCCCTTCACCCGTGAATTCTTCGCACTGGACCCGTCCAACCCGCGCCTGACCACCGCCGCGTTCGCCTGCGGCGCGGTGGGCATCGTGCTGGTGGAGGTGGCCTGGTGGGTGGGAGCGAGTTTACGGGGGGAGCCGCACAAGCTGATTCCCGCCGCACCGGGTGAATCCTGATATGAGACAGGACGGACCTCGCTGCGGGTGTTGCCTCCCCGAGTGGCAGCGCGTTCTCGGTGCCGAGATGCTCCTATGGATGTCAAGTGGGGAGCTCGGGTGTGGTGATGAGGTGGTAGAGCTCTCGTGCGATGTAGCGTTTGAGGCAGCG
>NZ_JBKOOL010000216.1:0-8198 GCF_046764065.1 Nocardia sp. NPDC002869 | reverse complement strand
CCCGCGGCTACCGGCGCCCCCGGTTCCGGTAGCCGCTTGCCCACGCAATCGACGATCTGGGAGGTCACCCTGTCTGCCGGAACCGGTAGCCCGACGCGGTCGGGTCCCCTCGCGGCCGTTCCCGGAACGGCGGCGTTCGCCACGGCCGTGGAGCAGGCACTGACCGAATTCTTCGCCGGCCGCCGCGACGCGGTCGCCGAGCTGGGCCCGGTATTCGCCGACAGTGCCGAGGCCCTGGAATCGTTCACCCTGCGCGGCGGTAAGCGCACCCGGCCGGGTTTCGCCTGGATGGGCTGGCTGGGCGCCGGTGGCGATCCCGCGAGTGCCGCGGCGACGGCCGTGCTCCGAGCCTGTTCGGCCCTGGAACTCGTCCAGGCCTGCGCGTTGATCCACGACGACATCATCGACTGCTCCCGCACCCGCCGCCGCTTCCCGACCGTGCACGTGGACTTCGAACAAAGGCATCGGCAGGCACGCTGGGCCGGGGATTCCGCCCACTACGGCGAATCGGTGGCCGTTCTGCTCGGCGATCTGGCGCTGGCCTGGGCCGACGATATGGTGCACGACGCCGGCCTGGACGCGGCGGCGCTGACGCGCTTCGCCCCGGTGTGGGCGCGGATGCGCACCGAGGTACTGGGCGGGCAACTGCTCGATGTGCACGGCGAGGCCAGCGGCGATGAATCGGTGACCGCGGCGCTGCGGATCAATCGCTACAAAACCGCGGCCTACACCGTGGAACGCCCGCTGCATCTCGGCGGAGCGCTCGCCGACGCCGACCCCGGGCTCATCACGGCCTACCGCACCTACGGAACCGATATCGGGATCGCCTTCCAGCTCCGTGACGATCTGCTGGGCGTTTTCGGTGATCCGGCCGTGACCGGTAAACCGTCCGGTGACGATCTGCGCGAAGGCAAACGCACCGTGCTGGTCGCGGAGGCGCTGCAGCGCGCCGCGGAGACGGACCCGGCCGCCGGCGATACCCTCCGTGGCGCGATCGGCACCGACCTGTCGGACGCGCAGGTCGGCGAATTGCGCGCGCTCCTCATCGAACTCGGCGCGGTCGACGCGGTGGAGGCCAGGATCAGCGCACTCACCGAGCAGGCCCTGGGCGCGATCGACGCCAGTCCCGCCACGCCGGAGGCGAAGACCCGGCTCCGCGAGATGGCCTTGGCGGCCACCCGGCGCGCGGCATGACCGGCGGCGGCAGGCCGGACACCGCCCCGGCCGCGCACCGGTACGAGCGGAGGGGCCTGTCGTGAAGTCGGTCCCGGGACCGGTGGAGCACGTGGTCGTGGTCGGTGCGGGGCTGTCCGGGTTGTCGGCCGCGCTGTATCTGACCGGCGCCGGATGTGCGGTGACCCTGGTGGAACGTGCCGACCATGTCGGCGGCCGGGTCGGGCGGTACGGGTTCGCCGACTACGAGATCGATTCCGGCGCGACCGTGCTCACCCTCCCCGGACTCGTCGACGACGCACTGGCCGCGGTGGGTACGGATGCCTCGAGTGCGGTGCCGCCGCTGCGAATCCGGCCGCTGACCCCGGCCTACCACGCCCGTTTCGCGGACGGGTCCGGCCTGCGGGTCTTCTCCGATCCGGAACAGATGAGCGCCGAGGTGGCGCGCGCCTGCGGACCGGAGGAAGCCGTCCGGTACCGGCGGTTGCGGGACTGGCTGGGTCGCGTGTTCCGGGCCGAATACGACGAGTTCCTGGCGACGAACTTCGATTCTCCGCTGGATATGGTGCGGTATCCGGAGAAGCGGGCGGCCCTGCTCCGGCTGGCCGGGCTCGGCGGCTTCGGCCGGTTGGGCACCCGGGTCGCCCGGACACTGCGCGATCCGCGACTGACCCGGCTGTTCACCTTCCAGGCGCTGTATGCGGGGATGGCGCCCGAACAGGCACTCGGCGTGTACGGCGCGATCCCCTATATGGACACTGCCCTCGGCGTCTACTTCCCAGAAGGCGGAATGCGCGCGATCGCCGGAACCCTGGCCGGCGCGTTCACCGCGGCCGGCGGCCGGCTCGAACTCGGCACCGAGGTCACCGGACTCGACTATCGCCGCCGCCGCCGCGGCCCGGCCCGGGCCCGGCGGGTCCTGCTCGCCGACGGCCGCGCCCTGCCCTGCGACGCGGTGGTCCTCACCGCCGATCTCGGTGCGCTGGATCGTTTCGGCGTGCGCCCCCGCCGCGGATTGCGGGCCTCGCCGTCGGCGGTCGTCGCACACGGCACGGTACCCGCCGGTGTTGCCGGGAACTGGCCGGTGCAGGCCCATCACACCATCGACTTCGGCGCCGCCTGGGCCCGGACCTTCGCCGAGATCACGCCGCGGCGCGGCGGCCGGCTCATGAGCGATCCGTCACTGTTGCTCACCCGGCCCGCACTGAGCGATCCCGGGCTGTACCTCACCCGCGGCGCGACCCGGTACGAACCGTTCTCGCTACTCGCCCCCTGCCCCAACCTGGATTCCGCGCCGCTGGACTGGTCCCGCCTGGGTCCCTCCTACCTGCGCGAACTGCTCGGGGTACTGGAGCGGCGCGGGTATCACGGGATCGCCGAACACTTCACCGTCGACCGGCTCGACACGCCCGCGACCTGGCGCGATCAGGGCATGCTCGCCGGAACCCCGTTCTCGGCCGCGCATCTGTTCCGCCAGACCGGCCCCTTCCGTACCCGTAACCTCGTGTCCGGCAAGGAGAACGTGGTCCTGGCCGGATGCGGTACGACGCCCGGCGTCGGTGTGCCGACCGCGCTGCTGTCGGGAAAACTCGCGGCACAGCGCGTTGTGGGCGAGAATCGCGGGGTCCGGACGCGCGCCCCGGCCACCGTCCGGCCGCCTTCCGTGACGGAAGCCGTAAACTGAGCGCCGACCTATTCGCCCGCGGTTGCGACCGCCGACCATCCAGGGGGGAACGACACCAGATGCCAGTCCCCCATATGCACACCACGACCAGCACTGTTCCGGTCGCCGACACCGATCCGGCCGCCTCCGGGCCGTCGCCCGCGCGCACGACAGCGGGTACCGGTCTCGCGCCCGGGTTCTGGAGCCGGGTGCGTATCTGCGGCGACTTCCTGCGCAGCCCGGAAGGTCATGCGGCCCTGCTCGGATTCGCCGGGGCCCTGATGATCACCTTCGGCGGATTCGGCGCCGGCGGCGTCCGCAAACGGGATCCGCTGCTCGAGGCGGTTCACCTGTCCTGGTTGCGGTTCGGCCACGGTTACGCGCTGTCGATGATCTGCGTCTGGGCGGGTGTGCTGATGATGGTGGCGGCCTGGGTCCGCCTGGGCCGGATCACGCTGGGCTTCGTCGGCCATTCCGGTGAGGTGCGGCTCAACGAGCTGCGCGCCATTGTCGGTATCTGGATCGCGCCCCTCATGTTCGCGGTACCCATGTTCAGCCGCGACGCCTACTCCTACCTGGCCCAGGGCGCGCTGCTGCGCGACGGTTTCGATCCGTACCAGGTGGGCCCGGTCGCCAATCCGGGGATCCTGCTCGACAACGTGAGCACGGTCTGGACCACCACCACCGCGCCCTACGGTCCGGCGTTCCTGCTGCTGGGCCGCGCGATCACCGCGGTCACCGGCGACAGCGTGGTCGGCGGCACGATCGCCCTGCGGTTCGTGATGCTGCCCGGCCTGGCCCTGATGATGTGGGCGGTGCCGTACCTGACCAAGCACCTGGGCGGGCGGCCGACCGTCGCCCTGTGGCTGGCGGTGCTCAACCCGCTGGTGCTCATCCACCTCATCGGCGGCGTGCACAACGAGATGCTGATGGTCGGCCTGATGTGCGCCGGGATCGCGCTGGTGCTGGAACGCCATCATGTGGCCGGCATCGTGGTGGTGGCGATCGGGGTCGCGATCAAGGCGACCGCGGGCGTCGCCCTGCCCTTCCTGGTGTGGATCTGGATGCTGCACGAACGCGAACGCCGCGCCGAGGACGGCCAGCGCGCCGCACTGGCCACCAGCAGCCGTGAGTTCCTGGCCCATCACTGGAAGATGTTCGCCAAGATCGCGGGTCTCGGTCTCGCGGTGTTCGCGGCGGTGTTCGTGGCGGCCTCGGCGATCGCCGGGGTCGGGATCGGCTGGCTCACCGCGCTGTCGGGGTCGCGCAAGATCATCAACTGGTTGTCGCTGCCCACCGTCATGGCACACGCCGTCACCTGGGTCACCCCCTTCGGGCTGGATTCGTCCCTCGAGGTGACCCGCATGCTGTGCATGCTCGCCCTGGGGGTGCTGCTGGTGTGGACCTGGTGGCGGTTCAAACTCAGCGAACGCGATGCCGTCCTGGGCATCCTGATCGCCTTCGTCGCCATCGTGATCCTGTCGCCGGCCGCGCTGCCCTGGTACTACTCGTGGCCGCTGGCGCTGGCCGCCGGTTTCGCGCTGTCCACCACCACACTCATGACCCTGGTCGGTGTCTGTACCTGGCTGATGCTGGTGTTCCAGCCCGACGGTTCGATCGGCCTGTACAACTTCTGGCATGTCGCGGCCGCGACCTTCGCCGCCGTGGTCGCCGCGCTCTCGCTGCGCACCGTCGACCCGCTGCGATTGCGCGGTACTCCCCGGGCGGTTCCCGCGCCCGCTGTTTCCGCCGGTCTGTGAACGGCCGCAGTGGGGTGCGGCCCGGCGCGCCGGCCGACGCCGCCACGCTGCGGGACGCCTACGAGCACTGCCGCCGAGTGGCCGCGGCGCACGGACGTTCCTACTATCTGGCGACCCGGCTGCTGTCTGCCGACCGCCGCCCGGCGGTCCACGCACTGTACGGTTTCGCCCGCACGGTCGACGATATCGTCGATGTTCCGCACATCGGCGAACCACGGCGGCCCGTGACCGCACTCGACGCGGTCGAGCGTCGTCTCCGCGCCGCCTGGTCCCAGCCGATCGGCAGCCCGGTGGCGCCGCGCACCGAGCCGGCGCTACCCGCGGCCTTCGATCGGGTCGTCCCCGCGCTCACCGACACCGTCGGCCGGTTCGCCATCGATCCGCGTCACTTCTGGACCTTCCTGGATTCCATGCGGATGGACATCCCCGGCTCACCGCTGTTCCGCAACCGCTACCCCACCATGGCGGCACTGCACGAGTACATGCGTGGCTCGGCCGCCGCCATCGGCCTGCAACTGCTGCCCGTCCTGGGCACCGTCTGCCCGGCGGCCGAGGCCGAACCCGCGGCCGCCGCACTGGGCGATGCCTTCCAGCTCACCAATTTCCTCCGCGATATCGGCGAGGACCTCGACCGGGACCGCATCTATCTCCCGGCCGCCGAGCTCGCCGCATTCGGAGTGGACGAGGCACTGCTGATCGATGGCCGGCGCACCGGTCGTACCGATCGCCGCCTGCGCCGGGCGCTGGCACATCTGATCGCCGTCAACCGCGATCTGTACCGCTGCGCCCGGCCGGGCATCGAGTTGCTGGCCCCCCGGGTGCGGCCCGGTATCCGGACCGCCGCGGCCCTCTACGCGGCCATCCTCGACCGCATCGAGGACAGCGGCTACGCCGTCTTCGCGCAGCGCGCCGTCGTACCGCAGCGCCGGAGATTGCGGCTCGCCGCGCACGCGGCCCTCGGTACCTGAGGGCCGCGTAAACGGTCAGAAGGGCTCGGCGGCGGCGCGGCGCAGCACCTCACGCGCCAGTGGCCCGTGCAGTGCCTCCACCGGTTTACCCGGCAGCGTGTCGTCCTCGGTGAAGAGCCACTCCACAATCTCCTCGTCGGTGTACTTCGCGTCGCGCATCACCGTGACCAGACCGGGCAGGAATCTCAGGATCGCGCCCGTATCGTCGAAGAAGATCTCGGGCACACCGACCACGCCGTCCCGCCGGACGGCCAGCAACTGGTTGTCGCGCAGCATCTGATGCACCCTGGTCACCACGACGCCCAGTTTCTTCGCGACTTCGGGCAGCGCGAGCAGGGATACCGAGGCGGGCAGGACATCGGTACTACAGGGAAAGGCACTCACGGAAGACAACGGTAGACGCTGCCCGCCTCCCTGCCGTGAGACACCCGCGGCGGCGCGGCCGATACCATCGACAGCAGCCGCGCGGGGCGGCCACCGTGGAGGACACGGTTCGAAGGTGGAGAGGTTCGTGACAGCCGGAGGAGAATTGATCGGCGCCGTACTGGATCGGCGCTACCGGATCGACGCGCCGATCGCCCGCGGTGGGATGTCGATGGTGTTCCGCGGGGTCGACACCCGGCTGGGCCGCCAGGTCGCCATCAAGGTGATGGATCCCAAGTTCTCCGGCGACCCCCAGTTCCTGAGCCGCTTCGAATTCGAGGCCCGGGCCGTCGCCGGCCTCAAACACCCCTCCCTGGTCGAGGTCTACGACCAGGGTATTGACGGCGAGTACCCGTTCCTGGTCATGGAGCTGGTCCAGGGCGGCACCCTGCGCGAACTGCTGCGCGAGCGCGGTCCGATGCCGCCGCACGCGGTCCGCGCCGTCGCCGAACCGGTACTGGCCGCGATCGGCGTCGCGCACGCCGCGGGACTGGTGCATCGCGATGTGAAACCGGAGAACGTGCTGATCTCCGATTCCGGCGATGTCAAGATCGCCGATTTCGGCCTGGTACGCGCGGTGGCCGCGGCCAACACCACCTCGGCCAGCGTCATCCTGGGCACCGCGGCCTATCTCTCGCCCGAACAGGTCACCTCCGGCAGCGCCGACGCCCGCAGCGATGTGTACGCGTTCGGCATCCTGATCTTCGAACTGCTCACCGGCCGGGTGCCCTTCACCGGCGACAATTCCCTGTCGGTGGCCTACCAGCGGGTGGAGAACGACGTACCGAGTCCCAGCGAGTTCATCGCCGGGGTCCCGCCCGAATTCGACCGGCTGGTCGCCCGGGCGACCGCCCGGGAACCCGGGCACCGATTCGCCGACGCGGGTGAGATGGTCGCCGAACTGCGGGCCATCGCCGCCCGCCTGGAGCTGCCCGCCTACCGGGTCCCCGCCCCCCAGGACTCGGCCGAACACACCAGTGCCCGCCATCCGGTCACCCCGCCCGTACCCGAACCCGCCGCGGTCGCCGGGCCCCACGCCACCCGGATGGTGACCACGGCCCGCCCCCGGACCGAACCACCCCCGCCCGCCTATATCCCCCCGCAGCAGCCCACCCAGTACAGCGCCTATCAGGAGAGCCGGGCCAACCATCGGCGCAACGGCATGATCTGGGCCGCCGTGGTGGTCGTGCTGACCCTGCTGGTCGGCATCGGCGGCTGGTGGCTCGGCATGGGCCGCTACGCCACCGTCCCGTCCGTCGCCGGTATGACCGTACAGAATGCCACCAGCGAACTGCAGGACGCCGGATTCGAGACCGGCACCCGGGACAAGGCCTCCGATACAGTCCCCGTCGGCGGCGTCGTCGGCACCGATCCGGGTCCGGGCGCCCGCGAGACCAAGGGTTCCACGGTGGATATCCTGATCTCCAGCGGCAAACCCCAGGTTCCCGCGGTGTCCCCCGGCGCGGACTGGGACGAAGTCCAGCAGCTGATCCGCGACCAGGGCCTACAGCCGGTCGACGGCGGCGAAGTCGCCAGTACCGCGCCCGAGGGAACACTGGCCCGTATCGACCCCGGGCCCGGCACCGTCCTGCCCGCCGGCGCCCATGTGCAGATCTGGAAGAGCAACGGATCCAAACCCGTCCAACTACCCGACCTGCGCGCCGATACCCCTGACCAGGCCCGGCAGACGCTCACCGACCTCGGGCTGACGGTCGGCGGCGAACGCCCCGTCTACGACAAACTCGTCGAAGCCGGCCGGGTCATCGGCACCGACCCCGCGGTCGGCACCACCGTCGACGCCGGCTCCTCGGTCACCCTGCTGATCTGCGAAGCCGTCACCATGCCCTCGGTCATGGGGAAGAAGGTCTCCGAAGCCCGGCACACACTGGAATCCCTCGGCCTGACGGTCCAGGTACGTCAGCTGGCCCCACTGGATTCCTCGGCCGTGGTTTCCCAGAACCCCCCGGCCAACGCCAACGTGGAGCCCGGCGCGACCGTCACCATCGTGGCCTTCCCCTGACAGACCACCCTCGGTAGGACAGCTGGCAGCCCTGACAGCGGTCCCCGATGCGTGCGAGCCCACGCGCGGACCTGAACGTCGAATGCCGGCGCAACCGCATGTGTCGAGTTTTACGAGACACCTCAAAGGGTTGAGGCCCGTCTCGCCGTTTCGGCCTCGAAGTGCATGCGCCGCAGGCGCGAGTCTCGAGG
>NZ_JBKOOL010000215.1:0-8207 GCF_046764065.1 Nocardia sp. NPDC002869 | reverse complement strand
GGGGCTGTGTCCACACTGCCCCGGCCCTCGTCGATCGATTCAGAGACCGCCGGTCGACAGCAGCCCGCCGTCGACTCGCACCGTCTCGCCCGTGATCCACGCCGCCTGATCAGAGGCCAGGAACGCGATCAGCCGCGCCACGTCCTCCGGCGAACCGAGCCGCTTCATCGGGTATACCTGCGCGGCGGCCTCTTCGTCCGCCGCGTACAGCGCGTCGGCGAAACTGGTCTTCACCACGCCGGGCGCCACCGCGTTGACCCGGATCTTCGGGCCCAGCTGCCAGGCCAGTTCCTCGGTGAGCCGGATCAGCGCGGCTTTGGAGGCGCCATACGCCGCGATCACACCGGTGGAGCGGATACCGGCCACACTGGCCACGTTCACCACGGCGCCGCCGTGCTCGCCCATCCACGCCTTGTACGCCTGCTGGATGTAGCCGAGCGCGGCCACGACGTTCACATCGAAGATCTTGCGCACCGCGTCCAGATCGGCCTCCATCAACGCGCCGTACACCGGGTTGATCCCGGTGTTGTTGATCAGGATGTCCAGCGATCCGAACTCCGCGACCGCGCGTTGCACGGCGGCGGCACGTGCCTCGTCGTCGCCGGAATTACCGGCCAGGGCGACGACCTCGCCCTGGTGTCCCAGCGCCCGCAGTTCGGCGGCCGCCTTCTCCAGCGGTTCGGCCTTGCGCGCGGTGATCAGCACATTCGCGCCCCGGCTCAGCAGTTCGGCGGCCACCGCATAGCCGATACCGCGGCTGGCTCCGGAGACCAGCGCGCTCCTGCCCAACAGATCGGTGCTCATATCCGGGCACGCTACCGTGCTCACCGGTGACCCCGGCGGGCGCGGATCACCCCGGCCGCCGGGGGCGGGGCAGTGTCGTGGTCCGGGTAAAATCAGTGGTTCCGTGCCCGGAGACATCCGATGATCGGTGGATGGGCCCATTGTCGGGCGCACCGGGCCGCTGCCCCCAACCCGTGTTTTCCTAGGAGATATCTGTGATCACCGCGACCGACCTCGAGGTCCGGGCCGGCGTCCGTACCCTGCTGTCCGCGCCCGGACCGGCGCTGCGGGTACAGGCCGGCGACCGGATCGGCCTGGTCGGGCGTAACGGCGCCGGTAAGACCACCACGCTGCGCATCCTCGCCGGAGAAGGCGAACCGTACGCCGGGACGATCATGCGGTCCAGCGATATCGGTTACCTCCCGCAGGATCCGCGCGAGGGAAATCTCGACGTCCTGGCCCGCGACCGGGTGCTTTCGGCGCGCGGACTGGACGCGCTGATCCGCGATATGGAGAAGCAGCAGGCGCTGATGGCCGAACTGGCCGACGAAACCGAACGCGAACGCGCCGTCCGGAAATACGGCCGGTTGGAGGACCGTTTCTCCGCGCTCGGCGGCTATGTGGCCGAGAGCGAGGCCGCACGGATCTGCAACAGTCTCGGCCTACCGGACCGGGTACTGGACCAGGCGCTGCGTACGCTCTCCGGCGGTCAGCGGCGGCGAATCGAACTGGCGCGCATCCTGTTCGCCGCCTCCGACGGCAGCGGGGGCCGGTCCGACACCACCCTGCTGCTCGACGAGCCCACCAACCACCTCGATGCCGATTCCATCACCTGGTTGCGGGGCTTCCTGCAGAACCACGACGGTGGCCTGATCGTGATCAGCCACGATGTGGATCTGCTCGCCGACGTGGTCAACAAGGTGTGGTTCCTGGACGCGGTGCGTGGCGAGGCCGATGTCTACAACATGAGCTGGCAGAAGTACCTCGACGCCCGCGCGACCGACGAACAGCGCCGCCGCCGCGAACGGGCCAATGCCGAGAAGAAGGCGTCGGCGCTGCGCGCCCAGGCCGCGAAACTCGGCGCCAAGGCCACCAAAGCCGTTGCCGCGCAGAACATGGCCAAACGCGCCGATCGGCTGATGGCGGAACTGGATGAGGTCCGCGTGGCCGACAAGGTCGCCCGGATCAAGTTCCCCGAACCGGCCGCCTGCGGCAAAACGCCGCTGATGGCGGAGAATCTCACCAAGGTCTACGGCTCGCTGGAAATCTTCACCGGCGTGGACCTGGCCATCGACCGCGGCAGTCGCGTGGTGGTGCTCGGCCTCAACGGCGCGGGCAAGACCACCCTGCTGCGGCTGCTGGCGGGCGCCGAGGAACCCACCGCCGGGGGACTCGTGCCCGGTCACGGCCTCAAGGTGGGGTACTTCGCGCAGGAGCACGACACCCTCGACGATACGGCCACGGTCTGGGAGAACATCCGGCACGCGGCGCCGGACGCGGGCGAACAGGAGCTACGCGGCCTGCTCGGCGCCTTCATGTTCACCGGGCCGCAACTGGAGCAGCCCGCCGGGACACTGTCGGGTGGCGAGAAGACCCGGCTCGCACTGGCCGGTCTGGTCTCCTCGGCGGCCAATGTGTTGCTGCTCGACGAGCCCACCAACAACCTGGACCCCGTCTCGCGCGAACAGGTCCTCGACGCGCTGCGCACCTATGCGGGCGCGGTGGTGCTGGTGACCCACGATCCGGGCGCCGCGGAGGCCCTGAACCCGGAGCGGGTGATCTTGCTGCCGGACGGCACCGAGGACCACTGGTCGGCCGAGTATCTGGAATTGATTCAGCTCGCGTGAGTTTCATCACAAGAACTCATTGCCGGATGGTCGCCGAGTGCTTAGCCTGAGAGAGACGCTGCTCGGCGACTCGGAGGAAGCCATGGGCGACAGGCCGGTACAGAGCAAGAGCACATTGGGCAAGGGCACCCGGGTCACGGGTAAGTCACGGGATCGCCTGCAAACCCAGTTGAAGAAGCAATACGAGGCGGGGGCGAGTATCCGGTCGCTGGCACGTGCGACCGGCCGCTCCTACGGGTTCATCCACAATGTGCTGACGGAGTCGCATGTGCAGCTCCGCAGCCGCGGTGGTGCCAACCGCCGTAAATCCCGCTAGCCGCATCGTATCCGCAGGCTCCGCCGCCGGGACGATACGCCCGGCGGCGAGTGGCCGCGTGGGGATCGGTCGGTTGCGATACTCACCAGCCGGATACGGCCCCGTCTCCGTACACCAGGAGGTTGGCGAGACTGGTGAAGATCGGCAGCCCGGTCTTGATCTCGAGATAGGCGAATTGCCCCTGCGGGTTGACCTCGAGGAAGTAGTACTCGCCGTCGAGGCCCACCCGGAGATCCAGGACGCCGAAACTCAGCCCCAGTGTGCCCATCAGCGTCGCCAGCGATTTGCTGACGGCCGCCGGTAGCAGGGTCGGGACGAAATCGACCGAGGTGTCCAGCCGGGAGTCGACGCGTCCGGCTCCGGCCCGGGAATCGATGCGCACCGCCCACTCCCGCCCGTCCACCCACACCACTCGCAAATCGCATTCCGGATCGATATAGCGCTGGAAGGTAGTGGGCGCCCAGCGGATACTGCCGAGCCGGTCCAGATCGGCGGTCCCGACCAGCCGGGTTTCCGAGAATTCGGCGCGGGAGGTGCCGGTACGTTTGAAAACCACACGGCTACCGCAGGTTTCGATGAATTCGCGGGCCTCGTCCGGATCGTTGGTGACCAGTGTGTCCGGGACCGCGCAGCCGGCCCGCCGCGCGGTATCGAGCTGCACGATCTTGCGATGGGCGATCCGGTCGTTGCCCGGATCGTTGATCCACTGGGCGCCCAGCGACCACAGCAGGCCCTGGACGAAAGCGTCGCATTCGGCCTGACGGTAGGCGTTGTCGTCGGCGCGCACCCCGGCCGGGACCGAGCTCGGATGCGGGCGCCGCCACCAGACCGATCCGACCTCGTCCAGGCCGTCCAGGCCCGCCAGCGACCGTTCGACCGCGGCCGCCCCGAGCCGGAAACTGCCCGGCTCGCGCGGGAAATCACGCAGATCCAAGCGGAGCGGCGTCATGGCGTGCTGTTCGCGCAGGGTCGCCACCATGGCCGTGGCGTGCAGATCGTCGGCCTCCGAGACGATGAGGACCCCGCGGGTCTCCAGGGTGCTCATCGCGCCCGCCGTTCAATCGAAGCTGTCGCTGTGGACGCCGTCGTCGCTGGTGTTGCGCGACCTGGTCTGGGCGCAGGTGAACGTCGCGGGGAATTCCGGTGTGCCGGCGAGGTCGAGTCGCCGGGCCCAGGATTCGGTGAGTTGGCGCAGTTGCCGGTCACCGAAGGCCTCGGACGGCGGCGCCGCCAGGGTCATCGGCCGCTCCGCCACCTCGATACGCAGACGGCGGGTGAAATCGGCCGCGACGCCGGGCCGGATGTCCACGTGCACGCGCCGGCCGGTGGCGTGCTCGTCGACGAACCGGATCGCCAGGACATCGTCGCGGCAGAAGGTCCACGTTCCGTCTGCCACCCGAACTCGGATCTCCCGGTCGGATTCATCGACCAGGACACCGGTGAGAGTGGCGACCGCACCGCGTTCGGGGGTCTCGAGGAGGTGGAGGGCATCGGTCATCTGGGTTCTCCGATCTTGCCGGCGGTGTGCCACGACCCGAGCGCGTCCGGATCATAACGCCGCGCGGCGGCTCCGGAAGCCGATATCGCCGGATTTCCGCTGTTCGGATACCTGATCTTGCTTCCGCAGATTGTTCTGCGGCGGAAGCTGTCCGGTAGCTGTGCCGGCCGGGGGCCGTGTGCCGTCGTGGCGGCCCCGGTGGTCAGAGTCCGAGCAGGTCCGGATTCGTGGCCAGTTCACGGAACCGGCCGGGCGGATCGGCGACCAATCGGCGAGCGTCCAGATCCAGCAGGCCGCCGACCACCGACACCTCGGCCGAGAGGCTGCCGTCGGTGCGGATCATCTCCTGCCGGATGCGATAGGTCTTCCCGCTGCCCCATTCGAAGCCGCAGGTGACCCGGAATTCGTCCCCGCCGCGCAGCTCCCGCCGATACTTGATGGTGCTCTCCAGGACCACCGGTCCCACCCGCGCCGCCACCAGTTTGTCCGCCTGCAGGCCCGCGGCGAGCAGGAACTCCCAGCGGGCGTGTTCGGCGTACTGCAGGTAGACCGCCTGATTGACATGGCCTTGGACATCGAGTTCGTAGCCGCGGACGGTTACGGGGACGGAGAAGGTCATAGCGGTGCGAACTTACCGCAGGGCAGGGTTGTTCCCGGTTCAGCGCCGCTGGGCGTTGCGCTCCTGCCACCATCGGGGCGCGTCGACGAAGTGGTTGTCGTATTCGTCCTGGGACGCGGCGAGTTCGTCCAGGGTGGCCTCGCCGCGCGCGATCCGCTCGAGCAGCCGGAAGTAAGCGAAACGCTGGACGCCGGGCATGAGGGCGATCAGGATGCGCGCTCCGCTGTCGGGGGTGGCGCCGAAGGCGTGGACGGTTGTCTTCGGGACGACGGCGACGCCGCCCGCACCGACGGTGAGGATCCGGTCCCCGGTCATGAGCTGCAGTTCGCCGTCGGCGACGTAGAAGAGCTCGTCGGACAGGGTGTGGAAGTGCGGTGTCGCGCCGTCGGCGCCGCGGTCCATGGTGACCTCCAGGGTGCTCACCGCGCCGTGCGCCTCTTCGGCATCGACGAGCAGCCGCATGGTGACCGATTCGGTACGCAGTGTCTCGGCATCGCCGGGCTGCCGGATCGCGGCGGGTTTCGGGGTGGCGGGCATGGTCGCTCCTTATGATTCGCTGCCATATAGTTCGGTGCCTAACTATATGGCAGCGAATAGAATCTTGTCCATGACGGAATCCGGGTCCGACGCGATCGATACGATCGAACGACAGTGGCGGCGGGAACGCCCCGATCTCGATCTGGCGGCGATGGCGGTGTTCGGCCGCCTCGGGCGGCTCGCCGTGGTCGCCGAACGCGCGATCGAGACGGTTTTCTTCGCCCACGGCCTGCGGCGCGGCGAATTCGATGTCCTGGCCGCGCTGCGGCGATCCGGTGCGCCCTTCGAACTCAACCCGTCCGCGCTGGCCGACACCCTGATGCTGTCGCGGGCGGGCATGACGGGCCGTCTCGATCGGCTGGAGTCGGCGGGTTATGTGCGGCGGATCGCGGACGCGGAGGACCGCCGGGCGGTCCGCGTCGCGCTCACGGACGCGGGCCGGGAACTGGTCGATACGGTGGTCACCGAGCACACCGCGAACGAGACGCGGATGCTGTCGGCCCTGACCGCGGCCGAGCGCGGCGAACTGGACCGGATCGCGGGCAAACTGCTCACCGCACTGGAATCCGGGGACTGAGCGGGACGCTCAGGGGCGGCGGCGTACCGAGGCCTCCACCAGATCCAATACGGCGGTGAGGTTTTCGTTGGTGTGGCCCGAGGCGATCCGGGCGATGAGCCCGTCCAGCACCAGATCGAGATAGCCCAGCAGGACATCGGTGGGCACATCGTCGCGCAGGGCACCGGCCGCCTTACGCCGCTCCAGGCGGGCCAGGGTGGCCGCGGTCAGCTCCGCCGAACGCTGGGTCCAGCCGGCGCGGAACTCCGGGTCGGTCCGCAGGCGCCGGGCGATCTCGAGCCGGGTGCCCAGCCAGTTGTACTCCTGCGGGTCGGCGAGCATATCCCGCATGACCTGCACCAGACCCTGATTGGCCGCCACCTCGGCCATGCGCTCGGCATCCTCCTGGGCGAGGGCGAAGAAGAGGGCGTCCTTGTCCCGGAAATGGTGGAAGATCGCACCGCGGGACAGTCCGATGGCATCTTCCAGGCGCCGGACGGTGGCGCCGTCGTACCCGAACTCGGCGAAGCAGCGGCGGGCGCCGTCGAGTATCTGTGAACGCCGGGCAGCCAGATGATCGTCGCTGACCTTGGGCATCGTGCTCCTTCAACGGATATACGAACCCCGCGCGGCGGATTCACCGCGCGGGGCCATCAGATTACGAGCGAACGAACAAGTGACGTGCCGACGCCTCGCCCCGGTCGGGAGCGAGTCCTATGAGCTGCGCCCGTCTCGCCGGGGCGGACCCGTGGTGGACGCGCCGAGGGCGCGAGTCCCGGGTCCGCACCGACGAGAGCTCGGGGCGCGGCCACGCGCCGCCGTGCAACACGGCGTGATCAGGACCGGATCATGTTCCGCAGCACATACTGCAGAATCCCGCCGTTGCGGTAGTAATCGGCTTCACCGGGGGTGTCGATCCGGACCACCGCGTCGAACTCGATCGTCGAGCCGTCGTCCTTGGTCGCGGTGACGTGCACGGTGGACGGTGTGGTGCCCGCGTTGAGCTCCTCGATACCCGCGATATCGAAGACCTCGGTACCCGTGAGACCCAGCGACTTCGCCGATTCGCCCTGCGGGAACTGCAGCGGGATCACGCCCATGCCGATCAGGTTCGAGCGGTGGATGCGCTCGAACGATTCCACGATCACAGCACGCACACCCAGCAGGCGGGTGCCCTTGGCGGCCCAGTCGCGGGAGGAGCCGGAACCGTACTCCTTACCGCCCAGCACGACCAGCGGGATACCGGCCTTCTGGTAATTCTGCGAGGCGTCGTAGATGAACGCCTGCGGCGCGCCCTCCTGGGTGAAGTCGCGGGTGTAACCGCCCGAGACATCGTCGAGGAGCTGGTTGCGCAGCCGGATGTTGGCGAAGGTGCCGCGGATCATCACCTCGTGGTTACCGCGCCGCGAGCCCAGGGAGTTGTAGTCCTTGCGCGTTACGCCGTGCGAGTCGAGGTAGTCGGCCGCCGGGGTACCCGGCTTGATGGCGCCGGCCGGGGAGATGTGGTCGGTGGTGACCGAATCCCCCAGCAGGGCCAGCACGCGCGCGCCCTTGATATCGGTGACCGGCTCCGGCTCCATGCCCATACCGTCGAAGTAGGGCGCCTTGCGGACGTAGGTGGAATCGTCGCTCCACTCGAAGGTATTGCCCTCCGGGGTGGGCAGGCTGCGCCACCGCTCGTCGCCCTTGAAGACATCGGCGTAGGACTTGGTGAACATCTCCTGGTTGATCGCCGACTTGATGGTGTCGTCGATCTCCTGGGCCGAGGGCCAGATGTCCTTCAGGAACACCGGATTGCCCTGCTGGTCCTGGCCCAGCGGGTCGTGTTCGAAATCGAAGTCCATGGTGCCCGCGAGCGCGTAGGCGATGACCAGCGGCGGCGAGGCCAGGTAGTTCATCTTCACATCGGGGGAGATGCGGCCCTCGAAGTTGCGGTTACCCGACAGCACCGCGGTGACGGTGAGGTCGTTGTCGTTGACCGCCTTGGAGATCTCCTCCGGCAGCGGGCCGGTGTTGCCGATGCAGGTGGTGCAACCGTAACCGCCCAGGTA
>NZ_JBKOOL010000214.1:0-8230 GCF_046764065.1 Nocardia sp. NPDC002869 | reverse complement strand
TTCGGCACGATCTTGACCAGTTCGGCCAGCGGGTCCTGCAACCGGCGCGCGATGGAGACCGCGCCCCGCAGCGAGACGTCCATATCGGGCAGTTCCTGGGTGGCGTAGGCCGAGGCGGAGTACACCGACGCACCGGCCTCGGAGACCACGATCTTGGTCGGTTTGTCCTCCGGGATCCGTTCGATGAGTTGCGCGGCCAGCGCGTCGGTCTCCCGAGAGGCCGTCCCGTTGCCGATGGCGATGAGTTCGACGCCGAACCGCGCCACCAGGGCACCGAGGACCGCCAGCGATTTCTCGGTCTGGTTCTGCGGTTTGTGCGGGTACACGACCTCGGTCGCGAGAACCTTGCCGGTGCCGTCGACCACGGCGACCTTGACCCCGGTGCGGTAGCCCGGATCCAGGCCCATGGTGGTGCGGGTGCCGGCCGGCGCGGCCAGCAACAGATCGCGCAGGTTGGCGGCGAAGACATCCACCGCATCCCGTTCGGCGGCCTGCCGCAACCGCATCCGGGTGTCGATACCCAGGCTCACCTGGAGTTTGGTCCGCCAGGCCCAGCGCACGGTGTCGAGCAGCCAGCCGTCGGCGGCGCGACCGGCCTCGGCGATCGAGAACCGCTGGGCGATCCGCGCCTCGTAGGTGCTGCGTTCGCCGGGTGCGAGCTCGGAATCGGCGGGTTCGGGGTCGAGGTGCAGGCTGAGCACCTCTTCCTTCTCGCCGCGCAGCAGCGCCAGGATGCGATGGGAGGGCAGGGTGGCGAATTCCTCGCCGAATTCGAAGTAGTCGGCGAATTTCGCCCCGGCCTCTTCCTTACCGGGACGTACCGTGGCGGTGAGCCGGCCCCGGTTCCACATGAGTTCACGGAGTTCGCCCACCAGATCGGCGTCTTCGGCGAACCGCTCGACGAGGATGGCGCGCGCGCCCTCGAGCTGTTCGGCGGAGTAGTCGGCCGGGTCGGTGTCCGGGTTCTCCAGCAGCGCGTCGGCGACGGGTTCGTGCCCGGCTTCGCGCGCGATCTGAGCTTTGGTGCGGCGCTTGGGCTTATAGGGCAGGTAGATGTCCTCGAGCCGGGCCTTGGTCTCGGCCAGCAGCAGCTGCCGGTGCAGGGCCTCGTCGAGTTTGCCCTGGCCGCGGATGGATTCGATAATCGTGTCCCGGCGCTCGTCGAGTTCGCGCAGATAGTGCAGGCGCTCTTCGAGCGTACGCAGCTGGGCGTCGTCCAGACCGCCGGTGACCTCCTTGCGGTAGCGGGCGATGAATGGCACCGTCGACCCGGCGTCCAGTAGCTCGACGGCAGCCCGGACCTGGTTCTCGCGCACCGAGAGCTCGTCGGCGATGCGCCGGCTGACGGGGCCGGACACCACCGGGCCGGTACCGGGGTCTGCAGGCGAGTCGGTGGGGATGGTCTCGGGGTCCGAGGTCTGCGGCGCTGTCGTCACCACCCGCACACTACATTCGCCCGGCGACAGCCGGACCGCGCCCGGCCCCGGCTCGCCCCCGGGGCCGGACACAGCGGGCACGGTCATCCGGCGGCACGCCCCTGCTGCCGCAACAGGAACCGCTGCACCTTGCCGCTCGGGGTCTTGGGCAGTGTGTCGACGAAATGCACCCGGCGCGGGTAGGCGTGCGCGGCGAACTTCTGCTTCACCAATGTCTGCAGCTGCGATTCCAGCTCCCGGGAACCGGCGGCGTCACCGCGCAACACCACGAACGCCTCGAGCACTTCGCCGCGCAACTCGTCGGGGAGACCGACGACGGCGGCCTCGGCGACCTCGTCGTGCAGCACCAGCACGCTCTCGACGTCGAACGGGCCGATCCGGTACCCGGACATGATGATCACATCGTCGTCGCGGGCGGAGAAGTGGAAGTATCCGTCGGCATCGCGCGAACCGGCGTCGCCGGTGAGATACCAGCGGCCGTCGGCGGTGAAGCGCTGCGCGGTCTGTTCGGGCGCGTCCAGGTAGCCGAGGAACCACCGCAGCGCACTGCGTTCGGCGGCGATGGCGATCCGGCCAATCAGCGTCGCGACCTGGTCGCCGGGGCCCACACCGAGCCCGGCCAGGGCCGCGGCGAAACGTTCGGACCGCGCGCGCAGTTCACCGTAGGTGAGATCGATCGCCGACAGATCGCTGTCGATCACCGTGAACGCGACGGCGTCGGCCGGCTGCCGGTCGCACAGCAACTCGGCTCGGCGTGTTTGGCGAGCTTGACCTGCCCGTTGCGGTAGGTGAAGCAGTTCGCGAAATAGGTAGCCGAGTCCTTCGACTTCCCCTTCTTCTTGAACTGTGGATACCCGGCCTGTTTGCGCCAGAAACTGTCGAACGCGCCTTGCAGATTCCGCAGCGCCGCCTGCAACGGACCCTTGGACGGCTCGGTGAGCCATGAGGTGTCGGGGTCGCGCTTCCAACCGGTGAGCATCTTGTCCGACTCGGCATAAGAGATGCGACGGTGCTCCTGCGCCCAGACATGGGACCGTTCGGCCAGCGCCCTATTGTACACGTAGCGGACACAACCGAAGGTGCGAGCGAGTTGGCCGACTTGTTCGGAAGTTGGATAGAAGCGGTACTTGTATGCCCGCTCAACCACCTTCTCCCCCATGGCCGACACGATAGCTCACCGGTTCGTCACCGATTCAACGCGCTAACCCCACCCTCGAGGGCATAGCCGCGCGCTACATCCGACAGTCACACCAGGTCCTGCACTACCCACCGAAAGGGTGGAACCCGATAGGCACTCCCCGCCGCTGCAGCGCGCCGTGGCACCGGAGCAGTCCAGCGACCTCGGCGGCACCGCCGGTCACCCGTTCGGTACCGCCACCGCGATCTCGCCCGGGCGCGGCTCAGTCCGTATCGGGCAGCAGATCCGGTCGCCGTTCCCGCGTGCGGATCAGCGACTGCTCCCGCCGCCAGGCCGCGATCCGGGCATGGTCTCCGGACAGCAGGATCGGCGGGACCTCGAGTCCCCGCCAGCTCACCGGGCGGGTGTAACTGGGGCCCTCCAGCAATCCGTCGGAGAACGAATCCTGTTCGTGCGACTGCTGGTTGCCGAGTACGCCGGGGATCAACCGGACCACCGCCTCGGTCATCACGAGGACCGCGGCCTCGCCGCCGATCAGTACGTAGTCCCCGATACTGACCTCTTCGACACGGACCCGGCGGGCCGCGTCGTCGAACACCCGCTGATCGATACCCTCGTAGCGGCCGCAGGCGAACACCAGGTGTTCTTCGCCGGCCCATCGCTGCGCGGTCTCCTGGGTGAAGGGGACGCCGGCGGGTGTGGGAACCACGAGCAGGGCGTCGTCCGGGCACACCGCGTCGAGCGCGTCCCCCCAGACGACGGGTTTCATCACCATGCCGGGTCCGCCGCCGTAGGGCGAATCGTCGACGGATTTGTGCACATCGTGGGTCCAGCGCCGCAGATCGTGGACATCCACCGACACGACGCCCTTCTCGATGGCCTTGCCCAGCAGCGCGGTGCGCAACGGGTCCAGGTATTCCGGGAAGATGGTGACCACGTCGATCCTCATGACGCCGGCCACCTCATTCCGGATCCAGTAGGCCTTCGGGCGGGTCGATCACGATCAGCGCGTCGGCGATCGACACCGTCGGCACGATGGCGGTGACGAAGGGGACCAGGATCTCCCGCCCGTCCGCGGCGGCGCGGATCGAGAGCAGTTCACCGGCCGCCGAATGCAGCACCTCGGTGACGGTGCCGACTTCGGTCCCGTCGGTGAGCTGTACGCGCAGGCCCTCGAGTTCGTGATCGTAGAACTCGTCCGGGTCCTTCGACGGCCCGAGTTCCTCGCTGTCCACCAGGAACAGCGTGCCGCGCAGGGCGTCGGCGGCGGACCGGTCGGTGACACCTACCAGATTCACCAGGAGCCGGCCCGAATGTTCCCGGGCCGACTCCACGGTGAAGTCACGGACCTGATCCGAGCGCGCCGCGCGCCCGTGCAGCACCGCGCCGGGCGCGAATCGCGCCTCCGGTTCGTCGGTGCGCACCTCGACCACCAGTTCGCCCCGCACACCGTGCGAGCGGGCGACCCGGCCCACGACGAGTTCCATCTACTGGTCGGTGTCGACCACGTCGACCCGGATACCCCGGCCGCCGATACCGGCGACGAGGGTACGCAGGGCAGTCGCGGTGCGGCCACCCCGGCCGATGACCTTGCCCAGGTCGTCGGGGTGGACGTGCACCTCGACGGTGCGCCCGCGGCGGCCGGTGATCAGCTCGACGCGGACGTCCTCGGGATTGGCGACGATACCGCGAACCAGATGTTCCACGGCATCGGCGACGACGACGCTCATTACTCGCCGGCCTCGGCGGACTCGGTCGCCTCGGCGCCCTCTTCCTTGTCCTTCTTGGCCTTCTTCTTCGGGGTGACGGCCTCGGCGGCCGGCTCGTTGTCGGCGGCGGCCAGCGCGGCATTGAACAGGTCCAGCTTGGACGGCTTGGGCGCGGCGACCTTCAGGGTGCCCTCGGCGCCCGGCAGGCCCTTGAACTTCTGCCAGTCGCCGGTGATCTCCAGGAGCCGCTGCACCGGTTCGGTCGGCTGCGCGCCGACACCCAGCCAGTACTGCGCCCGCTCCGAGTCGATCTCGATCAACGAGGGCTCTTCCTTGGGGTGGTACTTGCCGATGGACTCGATGGCCCGGCCGTCACGACGGGTGCGGGCGTCCGCGACGACGACGCGGTACTGCGGGTTGCGGATCTTGCCCATACGGGTGAGCTTGATGCGAACAGCCATCTGCTGATCTGCCTTTCATAGTGGTCACGGCGCAATTCAGCGACTCACGCGGTCTCGCGAGCCCGGTTTTGCGAATGAAGTGTGTGACCGCCGCGCGGTACGTGACCGGAGACGGGCTGACACTGTCCAGAAGGACGGTCGATCATTCTGCCAGACGCCGCGGCCGGCCCGGAAACCGCCCGGGTACGCGAGCTCGCGGGCGGCGGCGCCGGGGCGGTGTCGTCCCGTCTGCGGGGACCCGCCGGTTGGCAACTGGTCGGTCATCTGAGTAGCGTCCGACCGGCCGTATCCGGCCAGGACGCGGCCGAGTCGAATGGGAGTACCGACCACGTGTCATTCTCGAACAGATTTCTGGCCGCGGCCGCGGCGGGGGTGATCGGCCTGGTCCCGGTCTCGGTTCCGGCCCTGGCCCAGCAGCCACCGCAGCAGCCGGAATACGCGCCGACCATGCTGGTCCTGGACGCCTCGGGCTCCATGGCGGCGCCCGACCCCGGCGGCGGCACCAAGATGGACGCGGCGAAGAACGCAGTGCGGTCGTTCGTGACCGCGGCACCGGCCTCGGCGAAGGTCGGTTTGACCGCGTACGGCACGTCCACGGGATCCACGGACGCGGAGAAGGACGCCGGCTGCCGCGACGTCCAGGTGCTGCATCCGGCCGAGACCCTGGACAGGCCCGCGCTGACCGGTGCCGCGGACCGGATCGTGCCCAGCGGCTACACCCCGATCGGGACCTCCTTGCGGACCGCCGCCGCGGCCCTGCCCCAGGAGGGTCCGCGTTCGATCGTGCTGGTCTCCGACGGACTGGACACCTGCGCCCCGCCGGACCCGTGTGAGGTCGCGCGCGAATTGTCCGCCCAGGGCGCCGAGATCGTGGTGCACGCCATCGGCTTCGGTGTCGACGATCCGTCCCGCGCCCAGCTGACCTGTATCGCCCAGACCACCGGCGGCACCTATACCGATGCCGTGGACGGGAAAACCCTGGAACAGGTGCTCCCGCGCGTGAGCGCCACCGCCCTGCGCACCTACGCACCCACCGGCAGCCCGCTCGCGGGCACCGCGGGCTACCGGGACGCACCGGTGGCCGCCGCGGGCCAGTACCTGGATGTACTCGGGCAGCGCGCGCCGCGCTACTACGCGGTGGACGTACCCGACGACGCGACGGCCTATTTCAGCGCCACCGTGTCCTTCCCGCGCGGCGGGGACGCCATGTTCGCGAACAACCGCCTCGACCTGCGGGTCTACGGCACCGACGGCGAAGACTGCCACGTCTACGAGAACGAGCTGGCCACTCGCTCCACCGACGGTGTGGCGCTGACCGTCGGCAGCGCGTGGACAGGCGCGGCCGAACCCGACACCGGGAGTCCGAGCACCGACCGGTGCCGGGGCGGCGGACGCTACTACTTCGCCCTGGAATGGGCTCATGTCGCCGATAACGCTCCGGCGCAGCTGCCGGTGGAATTACTGGTCGGCGTGGAGCCCGCGGTCGCCGATCCGGGCCCCGCACCGGATCCGGAAGCGGTGGAGTTCGCCGTACCGGACGGGGTGGCCGTCCCGGCGATCGGCGGGGGCTCGTTCAATGTCGCGGCCGCCCTGCCCGGTTCCGGCCGGTACACCGATACCCTGCAGCGCGGCGAATTCGTCTTCTACCGGGTCAAACTGGAGTGGGGCCAGGGACTGGCATACCGGGTGCGGTTCGCCGCGACCCCCGAGGGCGGAATCGACTATGTCTCGAATATCGCCACCACGCTCTACAACCCGTACCGGGCGGAACTCGATTCCGATTTCGCCGCCTACACCGGGACCGAGAACATCCTGCCGAGCAACGACCCGGCGCTGGCCACCACACCGATCAGGTTCCTGAACCGGGAGGTTGCCGATCACACGATGCACGACCAGGCGGTGGCGGGCTGGTACTACATCGCGGTGAAGCTGAGCCCCGCGCACGGCGAGCGGGCCCAGGTCGCGCCGGTACCGGTCGAGCTGGAGGTGGATGTCACCGGCGAGCCCGAGCCGGGGCCGCGCTACGCCGGCGATTCCGCGAGTACGGGCACCTTCGGCGCAGACCCGCAGCAAGCCGGTGCCCCGGATCCCGCCGCCACGGCCGTCACAGCACCCGACGGCATATCCCCGCTGGTGTGGGTGGCCGTCGGTGGCGCGGTGCTGGTGATCTCGGCGGCGACGATCGCCTTCCTGCTCAGCCGCCGCAGGAGGCGCTGACCGAACTCATCGGGGCACAGCCATGCGCACCCCCCGCTGTGCCCCGCCCCCGGTCCCGCCCTCACCCCCGGCCCGGTCCCGCTCTCGCCCCTAGAGAGTGTCCTCAAAGCTGGTGTAGTTGAGGTGCGGGTTTGGTTTGATGTGTGGTCGTGGCACGTAGACATGAGTTGACCGAGGACCAGTGGCGCACGATCGAGCCGTTGTTGCCGGTCTCGGGGGCAAAAGGCCGCCCGCGGGTGGATGACCGTCGCATCCTGAACGCGATGCTCTACAAGGCCAAGACCGGAGTGGCGTGGCGGGACCTGCCCGAACGATACGGGCCCTGGAAGACGGTCTACAACCGGTTCTGGCGGTGGTCACGCAACGGCACTCTGGCGATGCTCGTGGCGCAGGTCCAGGTGATCGCCGAAGCGATCGATGAACTCGATCGTGAGGTGTCGGTGGATTCCTCGCTCGTGCGCGTTCATCAGCACGCCGCCGGTGCTCGCACACGAGTGGTTCACACAGGGGGACAACGGATCCGGGTGCGGGCACAGCGAACCAGTTGATCATGCCATCGGACGCTCGCGTGGTGGCCCGACTACGAAAATCCATCTCGCGTGCGACGGCCACGGCCGGCCGCTCACGCTGCTGCTGACCGCGGGCAACGTCAACGACTGCACCATGTTCACCCAGGTGCTGGCCGGGATCTGGATGCCGAAACCCGGCCGAGGTCGATCGTGGAAGCGGCCGCGGCGGGTCCTGGCCGACAAGGGATACTTCACCCGCGCTATCCGTGCCCATCTACGAAGCCGTGGTATCGCCGCGACGATCCCCGAACGTGTCGATCAGCAGGCCAACCGGCGTCGCCGGGGCAGTGCCGGTGGCCGGCCACCGGTGTTCGATCCGGTGGCCTATCGGCGTCGTAACGTGGTCGAACGCTGCTTCAACCGGCTCAAACAGTATCGAGCGATCGCCACCCGCTACGACAAAACCGCCACTTCTTACCGCGGGATGCTCGACCTGGCCACCCTGCTCATGTGGCTTTGAGGACACTCTCTAGCCCCGGTCCCGGTCCCGGTCCCGCTCTCGGACTCGCCCCCCGTCCCGGTCCCGGTCCCGGTCTCGGACTCGGACTCGGACTCGGACTCGGACTCGGAGCATCGAATCCCGATGCAACCACAAACCCCGAACGTCAAATCCCGACGCAACCCCATGCGTCGAGTTTTACGAGACACCTCAAAGGGTTGAGGCCCGTCTCGCCGTTCAGGCCTCGAAGCGCATGCGGCG
>NZ_JBKOOL010000213.1:0-8251 GCF_046764065.1 Nocardia sp. NPDC002869 | reverse complement strand
GGGTGCCGTTCCGCGGAACGGCACCCGACCGGGGCGCGACGGGCCAGGAGCAGCGTCAGGCCGGAACGAGGACCTTCGCGCCGTCCTCTTCGGCGGGACGCGATGTGTGATCGTCGACCATGGTTTCCTCGTCGAACGGCAGTTTCCGGTCCAGGACGTCGCGCACCTGGCCGAAGTCCACGGTCTTTGTCCAGGTGCCGACCAGCAGCGTGGCGACCGCGTTACCGGAGAAATTGGTGAGCGCGCGGGCCTCGGACATGAAGCGATCGATGCCGACGATCAATCCGACGCCGTCGAGGAGTTCGGGCCGATGGCTCTGCAGCCCGCCGGCCAGGGTGGCCAGGCCCGCGCCGGTGACACCGGCCGCACCCTTGGACGCCACGATCATGAACACCAGCAGGCCGAGTTGTGCGCCCAGGTTCAACGGCTGCCCCATCGCGTCGGCGATGAAGATTGAGGCCATGGTCAGATAGATGGCGGTGCCGTCCAGGTTGAACGAATAGCCGGTCGGTACGACCACGCCCACGGTGGTGCGCTGCACCCCCAAATGTTCCATTTTCGCGATCAGCCGCGGCAGCGCCGATTCCGAGGAGGAGGTGGCCACGATGAGCAGATATTCGCGGGCGAGGTAACGGCACAGTTTGAAGATCGACACCCGGGCCACCAGCCGCAGCAGGACACCGAGGACCCCGAAGACGAACAGCAGGCAGGTCAGGTAGAACGCGATCATCAGGGTTGCCAGCTGGACCACGGCTTCCAAACCTGTCCGGCCCACCACATTGGCGATCGCGCCGAACGCGCCGATCGGGGCCAGCCAGAGAATCATCGACAGGATGCGGAAGACCAGCTTCTGGATCAGCGCGACGCCGCGCAGGATCGGTTCACCGGCCGAACCCATGGCCTGCACCGCGAACCCGACCAGCAGCGCGACGAACAACGCCTGCAGCACACTGCCCGCGGTCAGCGAGGAGACCAGGGTCGTGGGGATGATGCTGTGCAGGAATTCCACGGTGCCGCCGGCTCCGTGCGCCTCTTCGGCGTACTTGGCGCCCTGGCCCGCCGACTCGGTGATGTTCAACCCGGTGCCCGGATCGAGTAGATTGCCGACCAGCAGTCCGATACCCAGGGCCACGGTGGACATGGCCAGGAAGTACCCGAGGGCCAGGCCGCCGACCTTGCCGACGGTGGCGGCCGCGCGCACCGAACCGATACCCAGGACGATGGTGCAGAAGATCACCGGCGCGATCATCATCTTGATCAGGTCGACGAACATGGTGCCCAGCGGTGCCAGCGCGCGGCCGGCTTCCGGCGCGAGCCAGCCGACCAGTATGCCCGCCAGGACGGCGACGATCACCGCCAGATAGAGCCAGTGGGTGCGATCCCGCCGTGTTCGAGTCCGGTCCTCCATGACCTGGTCTCCTCCCGAGTCGTAGTGCGCGGGCGGGGTGAACCCGGCCACCACGCCCTGTGCAATGGTGGACCGATACGTGACATCCGTCACGCTTTTGTGCATTTCGTTCAGCGGAGGAGCTCGTGCGAACCGGTCGATGGTCCCTGGCGGGGCAGGTCTTCGTCCTGCAACTGGTGTTGTTGGCGCTGGTCACGGCGCTTTGGGCCGGATACGCGGTGCTGGACGCCCGGCGTGAGGGCGACCGGACCGTAACTCGCGAGGTGACCGATATCGCGGTGAGCGTCGCGGCGGCGCCGTCCACCGCGGCCGCGGTGCGGTCCCCGGACCCGACCGCCCTGCTGCAACCGGTGACCGAACAGATCCGGCAGGCGACCGGCGTGGATTTCATCGTGGTGATGGCACCCGACCGCACCCGGTTCACCCACACCGACCCGGCGCGCATCGGTCAACCGTTCAGTGGGAATATCGACCGCGCGCTGGCCGGTGCCACTTTCACCGAGATCTATACCGGTAGCCTGGGCCCCTCCATCCGCGCGGTGACCCCGGTCTACGCCGATGGGCGCGTGATCGCGCTGGTCTCCGTGGGGGTGACCCGGGCGGTGATCGGGGAACGCTTCACCGCGCAGTTGCCCGTCATCGTGGGTGTGACGGCCGTGGGCCTTTTCGTCGCCGCCGCCGGGTCGCTGTTGCTGAACCGCCGCTTGCGCAGGCAGACCCGGGGCCTGGCCCCCGCGCAGCTGTGGGCGATGTACGAACACCACGACGCGGTACTGCATGCGGTCCACGAGGGGTTGCTGGTCTTCGGGCCCACCGGTGAGCGAGCGGAGGTGGTCAACGACGAGGCCCGCCGGTTGCTCGAACTGCCCGAGGGGCCGGTGACCCGTGCCGATCTGCCCGCCTCACTGCGAGACCTGCACCGGCGGACCGTTCGTGACGAAACGCATGTGACCGCCGACCGGGTGCTGCTGGTCAACCAGGATGTCGTCGATCTGGGCCGCCGCGCGCAGGGCACGGTGACCACCATCCGTGATCACACCGAATTGCGCACGGTCCTGGGTGAACTCGATACCGTCCGGGGTTTCGCCGAATCGTTGCGGGCCCAGGCGCACGAATCGGCCAATCGGCTGCACACCGTTGTCACCATGGTGGAGCTGGGTCGTTACGACGAAGCGGTGGAATTCGCGACCGCGGAACTGGAGTTGTCCCAGGCGCTGATCGATCGGCTGCTGGCCGAGGTGGGCGATCCGGTGCTCGCGGCCCTGCTGCTGGGCAAGGTGAACCAGGCGGCCGAGCGCGATGTCGAACTGACCGTGACCGCGGATACCGCGATGGATTCGGCGGCGCCGCTGTCCACCCGGGAGGCGGTGACCCTGGTGGGGAATCTGATCGACAATGCGATCGACGCCGCGGCCGGCAGTCCCGACGCCTGGGTCGAGGTGACCGCCCGCGCGGACGCGACAGCGCTGACGGTCCGGGTGGCCGACAGCGGCCCCGGTATTCCGCCGGAGAGTTTCACCCGGGCCGCGGAACGCGGATACTCCACCAAGGCCCGGCACCACGGTCTGGGCCTGGCGCTGGTGCTCGGGCTGGTCACCCGCCACGGTGGCACCATCGGCACCGAGACCGCTCCGGAGAGTGCGGTCACGGTGCGCATTCCGCGGGAGGAGCGCGCATGATCCGGGTGCTCATCGTCGAGGACGAACCGCTGATCGCCGATGCCCACGCGGCCTACCTCGGCCGCCTCTCCGGATTCCGTGCGGTGGGGCACGCCCGCACCGGTCGAGAGGCGCTGCGGTCCGTCGCGGCCGCGGCGGCCGCCGGTACGCCCATCGATCTGGTGTTGCTGGATATCGGTCTGCCCGATATGAGCGGCCTCGAGGTGGCGGCGACTCTTGTCGGGCAGCGGCCGCGACCGGACGTCATCGCGATCACCTCGGCCCGGGATCTGGCCATGGTCCGCGCCGCCGTGGCCCACGGCGTGGTGCTCTACCTGCTGAAACCGTTCACGTTCGCGGCGTTCCGGGACAAACTGGAACGGTACCGCGAGTTCCACGGCGCGCTGCCCACCGGCGAAGCCGCCGCCACCCAGGACGATATCGACCAGGCCCTGGCGGTGCTGCGCACTCCCGCGCGGCAGGCCGGCACCCCGAAAGGCGTGGCGCCGGATACGCTCGCCGAGATCACCCGCGCCGTCCGCGCCGCGCCGGACGGGCTCACCGCCGCCGATGCCGCGACCTCGATCGGGGTCTCGCGGATCACCGCCTGGCGCTATCTGGAGCGGCTCACCGACGACGGCGTGCTGGACCGGCGCGCCGAATACGGCCGCACCGGCCGGCCCCGGACCCGCTATCGCTGGCGGGAATCCCGGGCCGGGCGGTCCGGCTGACCGCCGGTCAGGGTGTGGTGAGTGCCCCGACCACGGCGGTGCCGAACGCGAGGTCGTTACTGCTCGGCAGGAGGGCATAGCTGCCGCCGGTGCGCTGGGTCAGGGTGCGCAATGTATCGGTGCCCTGGCCGTCCCCGACGACGATGACGTCCACCCGGACCGGTGTCGCGGGATCGCCCGCGTCCTGGATGGCGGACAGGAGGTCTTCTCCGCTGAGCGTGGACTCGTCCTCGGGTCCGTCGGTGACGAGCAGGATCGAGTTGGTGCGTTCGGCGGCATAGGTCTCGATCGCGCCGCGATATGCCGCCAGCAACGCCGGATAGCATTCGTCGGTGCTGTCGGTGGTCGCCTCGATCTTCCCGAGCGATCCCATCAGCGTGCCGCGGTGCTCGTCGTCGAGGCGGGCGGTGCCGGCGATGACCCGGTACGGGTTGGCGCCGTCGACGTTCTTGCCGAATGTCCAGATACCCAGGCCGAAATCGGGCGGCATCACGTTGAGGGTGGAGGCCAGCGCGCCGACGGTGTTGGCCAGGCGGGTGAGATCACCTTCGGTGGTGCCCATGGAGGACGAGACGTCCACCAGCGCGGTGGCGTGCACCCCGAGTACCGGGTTGGTGAGCGCCTTACGGAGCCGGTCCAGCGCGGCGCGCGGCGGGGAGACGACCTGCGGGGCCGGTGGCGCGGCGAAACCGGCGGCGATCAGGTCCCGCTGCTGTTCGGGCCTGCGCAGGTAATCGGCGAACAGACCGGCGATGAGATTCTGTGTTTCGTCCACCCAGGGCCCGGACATGATCGCGGCCGGGTAGTCGGCCACCGGTGCCGCGCCGACGGGGACATAGGCGGTCGCGCTGCCGTTGGCCGCGAGCTGCCGCTGGGTCAGGGGTACGGCGTGCACCGGGGCCTCGGCCGGTGCGGCGGACGAGAGCGTGGTCATCGCGGCGGAGACGTCGGCGGCCTCGGGTGCGGCGGCGGCCAGACCCGACACCGCGGAAACGGCCTGGCCGGATTTCGCGGCCTCCTCGGTGAGTGGATCGGTACCGGAGATCGCGCCCGCCACAGCGGCGGCGACGGCCAGTGTGCTGTCGCCAGGAGGCAGCGCCAGCTCGAGGCCCGCCCAGCCCGGGAGGCCGATCTGATCGAGTGAACCCTGCTGCAGCCGGGGCAGGTCCGCCCATGAGGTCTGGGTGGCGGCCAGTGCGTGCCGCAGGATCTCCGGTACGGCGAGCACGATGGGACTGGACGCGATCGACTGCGGGGTGCCCTCGATGAGACCGGGTACCCGCATGGACTCGATATCGCGGCTGGACACCGGTATCCACAGCCCCGGCCGGGGGCCGAGGATGGGATTCCAGGTGGCGTTCGAGGTGAAGGCGGCCACCATATCGGCGGACGGCCGTTCGGTGACGACGACCTTCGCGCAGTGGTCGCGGACCACCGGCCGGGTCTCGTTGTATCGTGCCGCGACGTTGCGGACCGGGTCGGCGACCTCCGGATCGGCCGTCACGTCGAGGACGGCCTCGCCTTCCACGCACGTGCCCGCGGCCGCCGATCGGTCCCCGGAATCCGTGCCCAGTCGAGAACATCCGAAAACCAGTGCGACCAGGACCACCACGATAACCGCCGCGATCACCGGTCCCTTGCTCGATCTCCGGGAAGAACCGGTGCTGCGATGGGTACCCACGAGCAGTCAGTCTATGGTCCTGAACCACCCCGTGACGCACCACGGTCACGACTGGGGGGCCGCGCTCGCCGCACGGCCCCACAGCGCCCGGACCAGCTTCGATCCGGCTACTCCCGGATCATCGTGCCCCGGTCGAATTCCTGCCCGCCCCACACGCCGGATTGTCCGGTGCGCTCGGCGAACCTCCGGCATTCGGGCCGGATCGGGCAGCGCCCGCACACTTCCCGCGCATAGGCGAAGTCCTGGGACGGGTAGGGAAACCACGCCTCGTGGTTCGGGTCGCCACGGCAGGCGGCCCGATGCCATCCGCGGCTGTCGGAGACGGGCAGCAGGTCTGCCAGAATCTCGACGGTCATCTCGATCCCCTCCTCTCGTGGATCGCCTCGGTGGTGGTGGTCGTCGTCGCGAGTTGCCGCCAGACCCGCCGCTGTGCCCGGGCGAGCGGGTCGGGCGGCCGCGGCTGCCAGAGCAGCCGCATACCGGCCTCCTCCGGAGTACGGTCGGCTTTACCGGTATTGCAGGTCACGCAGCACGCGATGAGGTTTTCCCAGGTATTGGGCCCGCCCCGGCTACGCGGCCGGATGTGGTCGACGGTGTGCGCCCCCGCCCCGCAGTATCCGCACCGGTTCCCGTCGCGCCGCAGGATCGCGGCGTGGGTGGCGCGGCCCTCGGGCCGGCGAACCGCGAGATGGGACAGGTATCGGTAACGGACCAGGCGGATCGTCTCCGGCAGCATGATCTCGGTGTGCTGGGACCGGACCGGGAAAAGCGGTTGCCGGATCACAAGGGATTCGGCGATTCCACTGGTCAGCAGTACCACCGCCCGGTCGGCCGGAATCCGGGCCAACGCCTCGTAGCTGGCATTGAGCACCAGGACGCGGGTGCGTATCCAGTTGTCCGGAGTGAGCGTCGCCGGTTCGGCGACAGCGGTTGTCGGCATGGGTATCACCAGGTTTCGACGGCCCGGGACGGCCGGGACTACAACGGATGCGGGAGAAGGCGGGCGGTCAGCGCCGCTGCGGGAGGAGCCGGTCGATCGCGCGATCGCCGACGGCGGGTTCCGGCTGCCGCAACGGTTCGCCGCGGACGCCCATCGGCCGTTTCGGTGCACTGACGCGTGCCGCGGAATCGGCGTTCGACCGGGTGTCACCGGCCGGTGTGTCTGGATACAAGACCACTCCTCCCTTCTCTGTGTCGTAGCCCTGCCGGGGTGGCGGGCCGGATGGAATACATGGTGGCACAGGGCAGTAGCGGTTGTCGGCTCATTTTTTTCCGGCACCGGATCGAAGCGCCACCGCCCGGCGGGCCGGAGTAGCCGGGGGACCGCCGCGGCCGCCGGGAACGCCGCCCGGCGGAGCCCGGATGGTCACGGCGGTCCGGAGTAGAGTCCGGACCGGGCCGTCCGCGCCCCGCCCACGTGATCACCCGGCGATCGGAGCGCCGCTACCGGTCGGTAACATAAACATCGACTTTCCACCCGGTATTTCGCGGAAGTGAGGCACGTAGATGACAGAGCGGAAAAAGGTCGGCGGGCTCGAGGTTGCCACCGTTCTCCACGACTTCGTAGAGAACGAGGCGCTCCCCGGTACCGGCGTCGATTCCGCCGCGTTCTGGGCCGGCGCCGAGCGGATAATCACCGAGTTCGCGCCGCGCAACCGGGCCCTGCTGGCCGAACGCGACGAGATCCAGGGCAAGCTCGATGCCTGGCACAGCGAACACCCGGGCGCCAACTACGACAAATCGGCCTATAAGCAGTTCCTGGTCGAGATCGGCTACCTGCAGCCCGAGCCCGCCGATTTCACCATCGGCACCGCCGGCGTCGACGACGAGATCAGCAGCACCGCCGGCCCGCAGCTGGTGGTCCCGGTGAGCAACGCGCGGTTCGCCATCAATGCCGCCAACGCCCGCTGGGGATCGCTCTACGACGCGCTCTACGGCACCGACGCGATTCCGGAGACCGGGGGCGCCGAGAAGGGCACCGGCTACAACCGGGTGCGCGGGGACAAGGTCATCGAATGGGCCCGCAACTTCCTCGACGACGCGGTCACCCTGATCACCGGCTCGCATATCGGCTCGACCTCCTACGCCATCGTCGACGGTGAGCTCGAGGTCGGCCTGGAGGACGGCACGACCATCGGTCTGGCCGATGCCGGTCAGCTGGTTGGTTACCTCGGCGACCCGGCCGCGCCGCGGTCGATCCTGCTGAAGAACAACGGTCTGCACATCGAGATCCAGATCGATCCGGAGTCGCCGATCGGCAGCACCGATACCGCCGGTATCAAGGACGTCGTCATCGAATCCGCGGTCACCACGATCATGGACTTCGAGGATTCCGTGGCCGCGGTGGACGCCGAGGACAAGACCCTCTGCTACCGCAACTGGCTGGGCCTGATGAAGGGCGACCTCGCCGAGGAGGTCACCAAGAACGGCAAGACCTTCACCCGGACCATGAACCCGGACCGGGTCTACACCGCCCTGGACGGGTCCGAACTGACGGTGCACGGCCGGTCGCTGCTGTTCGTCCGCAATGTCGGCCATCTGATGACCAGCGACGCGATCCTGGACGCCGAGGGCAACGAGGTGCCCGAGGGCATCCTGGACGGCATCATCACCTCCCTGATCGCCAAGCATTCGCTGCGCGACGATGTGGCGCTCACCAACAGCCGCACGGGGTCGGTCTACATCGTGAAGCCGAAGATGCACGGCCCGGACGAGGTGGCCTTCACCAACGACCTGTTCGCCGCGGTCGAGGATGTGCTCGGCCTGCCGCGCA
>NZ_JBKOOL010000212.1:0-8300 GCF_046764065.1 Nocardia sp. NPDC002869 | reverse complement strand
GCTCCGGCGGCACCCACCCCGCCGCCGGAATTCTGGTCGGAATCCGCCGCCACCCCGCAGCGGCATGCGGCCGTCGCCGCGGCGACCCGGCAGATCGACGTCTGCGCGTTGATCCCCCGCGACACCCTCGATGAGCTGGGACTCGGAGATATCCAGAGCGTCACCGTCGGCCTGTATTCGTGCCGGGCCGCCCTCGGCCCCGCGGCCGCGGGTGAAGCCGCCACGCTCACCTGGCATTCGACCCTGCTGCCCACCCTCACCCCGAACCGCGGCCGCAGCGAACAACTCGGCGATGTGAGCACCCTGGTCGTCCCCGGCCGGGACGGCGATCCACGTGCCTGCGGCGCCACCGGCCGCTTCCCGGCAGGCGCCGCCTTCTACCTCAGCGTCTCGGCTCCGGACCGCGACTCGTGCGCGGTCGCCGGCAGTGTGCTACCCGGCATGATCGAGCGCTGGCGGCAGTCACCGGCTCAGGGCACCTCACCCGACACCGTGCCCACGGTACTGCTCGGCGCCGACCCGTGCGCGGTGCGCACGGAACTGTCCGGCACCGCCGATACCGATGAGCGCCGGCTGACCCAATGCCTGTTCCGGTACCGGGACGAAACCGTCACGGTGGTGTACGACTACCGCGTTCCCGACCAGCTACGGACCCGCAGCACCGAAGAGAAGATCGACGACCACGTCGTCTTCCGCTCCACCTCGCTCTACGACAGCAGTATCCCGATCTACTCGACCGTTGTCGGACCCGAATTGCCCTCCGGCAGTACCGCTTTCGTCTCACGCATTCCGGTGGTCGAGGTCACCTCGGCCACCGATGACGTCGCCCGCGAGGTGATGTCGAAGGTGCTGACACTCTTCCCGCAATGAGTGTCCCGGCGGCCCGCCCTTCGTGCGTCGTACGCGCGGGGCCGCTCCGGGTCTACTGCTTCCGCGGCAGGAATCGGTCATCCAGAAGCCCCGCGTAGTCGGGGAGCCGGGTTCCGGCGGCGATCGAGCCCTGCGTGCCGGCCCAGGTACCGAGTTCGGTGAGCTTCGGGGCGAGATCCGGTTCCAGTTGCAGCGTGAAGTCGAATTGCGACAGGACTTCCCGCAGTAGACCGGGGTCGAGCTGGGTCGCGGTGGCCACCGCGGCGACGGCGGTATCGGAGATCTTCTCGAGTTCGGCGCCCGCGTCGTCGAGCGCGGCGAAGAAGGACGTGATGGCGGGGCTCTTGGCCGCGATCGCCGCCTGGGTCGCCAGGTAGAGGCTGTGCTGGCTGTAGCTGCCGCCGGCGAGTTCGACGGCGTCGGCGCCCAGGGCCTGGACGACCTGCGCCTGATAGGGCTGGAAGATCGATACGGCGTCGACATTGCGCTGGGTGGCGGCGGTGACCGTCGCCGACGGGGAGACCTGCACCAGATTCGCCGCCACCGCGCGCTGTGCCAGCGTATCGGCCGCGAAGTAAGCGGCGCTCGTACCGAGCGGGGTGCCGATCGACTTACCCGCCAGATCCTCGACGCGCTGGATACCCGCGCTTCGGCGAGCGACTATCCGTGACCCCTCCCAGCGCGCGCCGTCACCGACCACGCGCAACGATGGGGAGCGCGTCAGTACGGCCGAGGTCGGGACATCGGCGGCGGTGGCGATATCGACCTGGCCGGCGGAGACGGCCTGCAACGCCTCGATACCGGAGGGGAAGTTCACGACCTGGACCTTCACGCCGTGTTTGTCGAAGTACCCCCCGTCCACGGCGACGGGGATCTGCGCCCACGACGGGTCGACGACGAAACCGACGGTGAGGGTATCGGCGTCGCCGCCGGAGTCCCCGCAGGCGACGACGGACAGCGACAATGCGACGGCCGTGAGGGTGGCGGCCAGCAGGCGCCCGAGACGGATCTTCACGATGATGCGGCTTTCTCTTTCAATGACGGACCGACGGGGCATCGTGGTCGATGCCCAGTTCGTGGTGCAGTGCCCGGCGGATTTCGCTGTATCCCCGTTGTTCGGCGAGCGTGTCGGCGGGGCGCGGCCGGGTGAGCGGGTTGGTGAGCTGTTCGACGATGCGGCCGTCGCGCAGCACGCTGACCGTGTCGGCCAGCCGGATCGCCTCATCGATGTCGTGGGTGACGAAGACGACGGTGCGGTGCAGGCGGGTCCACAGATCGATGACCAGATCCTGCATTTTCAGGCGGGTCAGTGCGTCCAGCGCGGCGAACGGCTCGTCCATCAGCATCACGGCCGGTTCGCCCGCGAGCATCCGCGCGATGCTGACCCGCTGCCGCATCCCGCCGGAGAGTTCATTCGGCCGGCGCCGGCCCACCTCGGGCGCGAGTTCGACGAGGTCGAGAAGTTCGGGGATGCGGGCGCGACGGCGGCGGGCCTCCACCGCACCGGCCCGCAGCGCGAAATCGATATTGCCGGCCACACTCATCCACGGGAAGAGGACGTCACGCTGGAAAGCCATACCCCGGCGCGGCCCCGGCGAGCCAACGGCTTCGCCGTTGTCGGTGACCGTCCCCGCGGTGGGGGTGATCAGCCCGGCGAGACAGTGCAGCAGAGTGGATTTCCCGCTGCCCGAGGCGCCGACGAGCACGGAGAAGGACCCGTCCGGGATCGTCAGATCCACCCGGTCCAGGGTGGGCGCCGGTTGCCCGGGGAAGTGCACGACAAGGTCGTGGGTCTCGATCGTCATCTCAATGCTCCTCGGCGGCCCAGCGCGTCACCGGTGCGGTCACCGCGGCGATCGCGAGATCGCATACGGCCCCGATGATGCCCAGGATGATCAGGCAGGCGATGAGCCGGTCCGCCTGGGAGAACAGCTGCGCCTGGTAGATGCGGTAGCCGATACCCGCGGTGGTACCGGTCATCTCGGCCACGACGATGAGAACGAACGCCATGGCCGCACCCACCCGGAGCCCGGAGGCGATATCGGGGGCCGCTTCGGGAAGCACGATCCTGGTCAGGATCTGCCCGCGGCCGGCCCCCAGGCAGCGTGCGGCCCGCAGGTAGTCCGCGGGCGTACTCGCCAGTCCCGCATGACTGTTGATCCAGACCGGTACGAAGACGCCGAGCGCGATGACCAGCGTCTTACTGCTCTCCCCCAGGCCGAACCAGAGAATCGCCAACGGAACGAGACCGATGGTCGGAATCGGTGACAGCAACCGCAGCACCGGTTGCAGCAGACTACGACCCACCACCGTGGTCGCGGTGAGCACCGCGGCCACGATCCCGGCCGCCGCCCCGAGGACGAATCCGGCGAACGCCCGCCGCAGACTGGCGACGATATCCGCCGCCAGCAGCCCATCGGTCCAGAGCGTCCGGGCGGCGGCCAGGATCTCGGGAACGCTGGGAAAGAGTTCGCGCGGGAACTCGCCACTGGCCACCACCAGGCTCCACCCGATCGCGGCCACGCCGAGCCCGACGATCGCCCAGCCCAGCGCTCCGAACCGGGCGAGCCACACGGGAACTCTCCGGACGCGCCGGGCCCGGCCCGGCGGAGCGGCCGGCGCCGCGTTTCCGGCGGGCGCCGGGATCGACCGGGTGGTCATATCGCCGCACTGCCCCGGCCGGGCGCCCCGACGACGCGGGCCGGAGTGTGCGGTGTACCGGCCGGGACCCACTCGAAGGGCACCCACTGTGCCCGGTAGACCAGCGGGGTGCGGGTGAGCCGGTCGACACCGGGGACCCGTGGCGTACGTACCTCGGGTTCGCCCGCGACGCCGTAACCCTCGTACGGGCTGTGGTACTCCCACACCACCTCACCGTCCGGGGTCACCTGGAACAGCCGCCCCTGCATCCCCTCGGTGACGAGCGTATTACCGCCCGGCAGCCGCTGTGCGTTGCTGACGAACGAGCTGAAGAACGTCCACGACGGCAGCCCGGAATCCTCGGCGGTGTACTGCCAGACGATCTGCTCGGTCCGCGGATCGACCTCGAGCACGCGGGAACCCGCGTAGATGCCGAGTGCGGCCGGCGGGTATCCGGCACCGCCCTGGTTGTCGAAGATCAGGATATTGCCGGCGCCGGGTAGACCCGCGGCGATCATGTGCGGATTGTGCTGGCCGGAGATCTGATCCAGCGGCCGCGGCACCTTGTGCGCGTTGATCCGCTGGTGCTGGGCTCCCGGGGTTTCACCGAAATAGGGGCCGAGCTTCCAGACCACGGCACCGGAGGTCTTGTCGATCAGCGCGACGATATTGGCCTTGCGGAAGCCGACCAGGATGTTGTCCGGATGGAAGACCGTATCCGGGTCGTCGTCGTGCCACCGGTTGGGGCCCAGTGATTTCGCGCTGTTCATCTCGAGGTAGCCCCACGGGTCCTCGGGATCCCGGGCCGCCGTCTCGCGCAGAGCTTGCCAACCGCTCTCGGAGAACCCGAACTCGTGCAGGTGATCACCGGCCAGCCACTGCCAGACGATCTCGCCGCGTTCGTCCACCTCGAACAGGCCCTGGTCACCGACGGTCGAGTCACCGAGATCGGGCACCACCCGCGGTACGGTGACCAGCAGCAGCCGGTTTCCGTTCGGCAGCAGCTCCCAGTCGTGGTTCTGGCGGGCCGCGCCGCCGGGGGCCTGCGTTCCCCATTCCCAGAGGCGGTCGCCGGCCCAATCGAGCTGGCCGACGGTGCCGTTGGCGTAGATTCCGCCGCGGGCGTCACCGCTGTCGGAGAGCTGGACTCCGATATCGCCGAGCCGGCCGCCGGTGAGTGCGGGGTCGAGGAGGCGCGGCGGCACCCCGGCGAAAGGCCAGTCGTGCACGACGGTGCCGTTGAGGTCGATGAGCCGGGTCACCGAATCGGCGCCGGTGAAGAGAACGTAACCGTCCCGGGCGTTCTCGGGGTCACAGTAGGTCACGCCCGCCGGTCGTATGTATGCCATATCTCCAGTTCACCTATCGCTCATTACGCCCGTGGGTCGTGCTCGTCACCGTTCTAATCGTTTAGCGTAGGAGGGCCGCGCCGGCGGGCCCAGTGTAAGAATCCGGGTGAACGAAACCCTCCGGCACAGCTGTGCGCGGCAATGAGACTGGATCGATCGTGAGCTCGAAACGCCCTACTCTCACCGATGTCGCCAAGCGCGCCGGTACCTCCACCGCGGTGGTCAGCTATGTCATGAACGACGGGCCCCGCCCGGTATCCGAACGGCTCCGTGCCCGAGTCCTCGCCGCCGCGGACGAACTCGACTACCGGCCCGACCGCTTTGCCCGGGCACTGCGGCGGCCACGGCGATGGCGGCAGATCGGACTACTGGTCCCGGATATGACGATGCCGCTGTACGGCGCGTTCGCCGGGCGGATCGAAATCGAAGCGCGGGCGCGGGACCATCTCACGATGATGGGCAACACCGGTTTCGACCCGGAACGCGAACTCGAATTCGCCGCGGCCTTCACCGATGTCGGAATCGACGGCCTCGTCGTCGTCGGCGCGGTCGACGCCACCGGCACCGGCGAGATCTGCACCCGGGCGCGGGTCCCCGTGGTCTGGGTGCACAACAGCCGCGGCGGTACCGAGGTACCGGTCGTCGGCGGCGACCACGTCGGCGCCGGCCGGCTCGCCGCCGGCCATCTCCTCGACGTACACCGGTGCGAGAAGCTCGTTTTCGTCGGCGGTTTCACCGCCGGGGAGGTGCGCCACGGTGACCGCGAAACCGTCGCGCAACGATTCCAGGGCTTCGTCGCCGCTCTCGGCGGCCACGGCGACGCCATCCGCACCGACCTGACCGCCGCCAGCGCGTACACCGCGGTCGGCACCTATCTGCGCGGATGCCACGAGCCCCCGCAGGGCATGGTGGTCGGAACCAGCGCCCAATCCGCCGCCGCGATGCGCGCGGTCACCGACGCCGGGCTGCGCATACCGGAGGATGTCCGGATAGTCGGATTCGACGGCGCGACCGCCGACCATTTCGGGCAGATCACCCTCACCTCGGTGCGCCAGCCGGTCGACCTCATCACCCGTCGTGCGCTCGCCCGCCTGCTCGACCCATCGGACGGTGCTCGTGGCATCGAGCGGTCCGGCCCGATGGAGGTCTCCCTCGGCGTCGGCGAATCCTGCGGCTGCGAACTCCCGCCGGGACGCCTCGGCGCCCCCTGAAGGCTGTCCACCCGACAGCCGGCCGCGCCGACAGTTCAATATCCCGCGGCGGTGAGCCGGTAATCGGCTTCGAACAGCATCCAGCCGCTCAGCTGCACCGAGAGATCGCGGCTCAGATTCGCCGCGGAAGCAGGGGAGAAGTCCGGGAGCCGAGGAAATGCCCCGGGCCGCTGGCGCACCGTCACCGCGCGGGTCCAGTCCGCACCGAACAGTGGCAGCCCCTCCACCTCCGCCCGATGATCCCAGGCCGCCCGCGCGGACGCGTGCACGATGGCCTCGGCGGTGGTGTCGCCCATGGACAGTGCGGCCACCGCGAGATATCGGGCGAGGATCCCCATGAACAGGCCGGTATCGCCCTCGGCGGCCGCGACGATCACCCCGGCGTCCGTGAGCCCGGCCGCGGCCGCGGCGACCAGCGCCGCCACCCGGCGGCGGCGCCCGGCCTCGCCGGTGCGGACGGCCAGCTCGGTTTCCAGGCCGATGGCCACGCCCTGGCTGTAGGTGTGCACGGTCCGGTCCACACGTCCGCCGGGTTCGTGGACACCGTCGAGGACCAGACCGGTACGGGTGTCGCGCAGCCGGGTGTGCAGGAAATCGGCGAGCCGACCGGCGTGCGTCACCGAGCCCAGACGCGCCAGCGCGATACCGGCCGGACCGTTCGTGGGGGCGTTGTAGTAGTCGGCGCCGAACCGCCACGGCAGCGCGCCGACAGCCGGGTTCCAGCCCTCGATCAGGGCTGCCCCCAGTTCCCCGACGGCGTCGCCGAACCGGATACCGAGCAACCGGTCGGCCCGTTCGAGCGCCAGCGCCAGCCACGCCATATCGTCGTAGTACCGGTTGGTCCAGCCGGTGATGTTGCGGGCACGGATACCGCGCGCGAGGGAAGCGACCCGGTCGACGCGTTCGGGGGTACGGGCACGGTACGCGGCGTCCACTGCACAGTCGAGCAGGTGAGCTTGCCACCAGTAGTGCCACCGGATGAACGACCGCTCCGGTAACGAACCCGGCCAGGTGAGCGCGCCCAGCTGCGTACGCGGCAGTCCCCAGAGGGTGCGCACATGCCGCGTCACGATCGCCCGCTCGGCCAGATCCGCCCGTTGTGCGGCGGTTCCGGGGCGGGCGGCCACGGTTCGGATGATCGGCCCCGCCTGTATCGGCTGGGCCAGTACGGTGAGTGCGATCCCGGCGCCGGCCGCACACAACACGCTGCGCCGGCTGATCTCCGTGTTCCGGCGATCCATCCGCCCGGACTCCCTTGCTGAACGACGACCCTCGGAGCTGGAAAACCGTGCGGTGAAAGTTTAACCCGGCACGACCCCGCCGGCACGGCGCTTCAGCTGCCGGCCGGGTCCGCGAGCAGTACGGCGAATCCGTCCAGATGCCGTGCGAGTCCGTATTCGAACAGTCCGTCCAGATCCGCGGCCGTCTCCTCCGGAGTCGCCGCGAGCAGGGGGAATCGGCGGGTGCCCAGCAGCTCGTGAGCGCGGGCACGCGCTGCCGTCCGCCATCCGTCGAGCGTGACACCGGTGTTCTGTTCGGCCTCGACCTCCTCCGCCACCGACAGCGCCGCGGCGAGGACAAGCGAGTGCAACGTGAGGGCTTCGCGCATCCGCACCTCCGCGGACAGCCCCGACCCGTCGAGGGCACGAAGGACCCATTCGGTCTGCGCCATCGTGTTGAGCGCGAGCAGGGGCCGGGTGAACGAGACGACCCGGGGTAGCCAGAGATGCCGTCGGCACAACTGCCATTGCAGGCGGGCGATCCGCTCGAGATCCGCGCGCCAGCCGAGCACACCGGGCTCCGGGAGGTCGAGTTCCCCGAACGCCGCGTCGGCCATCTGGGTCAGTAGTTCGTCCTTGTTCGCCACGTACCGGTACAGCGACATCGGGCCGACGCCGAGCTCGGCCGCCAGCCGGCGCATCGAGACCGCCCCGAGCCCCTCGGTATCGGCGATCGCGATGGCCGTGCGCAGTAGACGCTCACGCTGCGGCTCGCCGCCGGCGGGTACCGGACGCCGCGGCGCCCGGGTGATCACCGGGCCGGCCACGGACGTACCGGATGCGCTGACCACGGTGCCCGCACCGACCCTCGCTTCGACCAGACCCTCCGCGCGCAGCACCGCCGTCACCTTGGTCGCGGGGGCGGCCGCGGCCCCCCCCCCCGGGGGGGGGGGTGAGTGGAAAAGACCCACACCCACCCCGCCGGCGGCCCGGGGCGGCGCCCCAAGGGC
>NZ_JBKOOL010000211.1:0-8381 GCF_046764065.1 Nocardia sp. NPDC002869 | reverse complement strand
ACCGAGCGGACCCCCGCGGTCCGCTCGGTCCGGCAGGGCTCGGTCTCACCGCCCGCGGTCGGGGCAGGGGCATGCGTGCGGTACCGGTCGTGGTGCGAGCCGGAGGAGTTCGTGCACCAGATCTTCCAGCAGGGGGAGAACCCGGCACACCGCGGCCGATCCGGTGGCCGAGCCCGAATTCGAGCCCGTCCCGCAGCCACCGGCCCGGCTCGACCCGGCCGGTGACCGGCGGGCCACCTCGTTCGACTGCCCGGCATCCGGTTCGGCGGGCAGGGTCTCCGCACCGACGGGCTGGCCGGCCGGGGCATCGACGGGCGTGGCAGTCGAGGAAACCGCGGGTGATTCCGGTGCGCCGGTGCCGACTGCTCCGAGAGCAGCCGAGTCGGGGCCGGAAACCTCGGCGGAGGGCGAGAAGTCGCTCCTCCGCAACGACGCAGGAATTTCGCCGGCCTGCCGGGTGCTCGGGCCGGTATTCGCCAGGCCGGTACCGGTCGTCGTCGGTCCGCCCGGGGTGCCGGGGTGCGCGACCGCGGTGGCATCGCCCGAATGCGCGGCGGCTGTGGGGCCCGGACCGAGCGGAATCGCAAGGAACACCGTGGTGAGCGCGGCGCCGATCAGGTTGGCCGGTCTCCGATGCCGGCTGGTGGGCCCGCGGCGGCCCGATCGGTGCCGGGGCGTGCCGGAAATGGTCAGGTGACGGCCGTCCGCGTCGGGCCGGCGGACCGGATTCCCCCCGGGAGAACGCGGGAGGTGGCGGTCCGGTGTGTGCCGTGCCGGTGCCTCCCCGGGAAAAGGTGTCGAACGAGGTCGGATCGTGGGATAGCGGGTCGTGCGTATCGGTGTGGTCCGCTGCGACCCTCGCGCACCGCCGAGCCGTTCCGAGCCGGTCTCGGTGGGGCCGTCCGCGCGGGATTCGGCCGGCCGCTGGGCCATCCTTCGCTCGTACCGCCTGGCCCGGCGGGCCAGATCACTCGGCCCCGGGGCCGAGGACGCCCCGGCCGCCGCGCGCTCTCCGGAGGGGGCTTGGGGCGACGCCCGGTGCCGACCGGCAGTCCTTCCCGGCGCGGGATCTCTCCGTGCGCCGGAGTCGTCCACCGAGATCGTGGCCGTGCCACGTGGGCGATCGGTGCATCGCCCGGCACCGCGGCCGCGGTAGATGTCCCCGGGTGGTTGCGCCGTGGTGCGGCGCGGCCATGCCGGTAGGGGCCGGGACGGGTGGTCGACCGCGCTCGCCGGTGTGTGGCGGCGCGCGATATGGGGCCAGGCGCGCGGCGCGGGCGGGAGGTCCGGGTCCGTCGCGGCCGCTCCGGCGGCCGCGGTGGCAGTGGTTGTCCAGGTCATATGCTCAGCCTGCTCGGGCTGTGAGCTGCGCGGAACCCGCAATTCCGGTACCTGTGGACAACTCGCCCTCTGTGAACAAATGATGTTTCATACGACGTCCGGCGCGCGTGGCCGCGGACGATACGACCGGGCGATTTCCAGTTCGCGCAGCCCACGCCGTAAACTGTCCGAGCGGTCTGTGTTCGCACCGACCGACTTCGCGCACCACCGTGCTTGTTCATCGCGCTGCCCCACCGAGTTCCTGCCGGAACCGGGGAAGGCCGGCGCATTCCGGAACAGGGGACGTCTCGACTGGTCCCGATCGCCGATCGGGTCCGAGCGTTCTGTGGTGCCAGGGCAGCAGGCCGCCGGCCCGCTGCGTCAACCGGCAACGAAAGAGAGATACGAGAGCCATGGCTGTCGTAACAATGAAGCAGCTGCTCGACAGCGGCGCGCATTTCGGGCACCAGACCCGTCGCTGGAACCCGAAGATGAAGCGGTTCATCTTCACCGACCGCAACGGCATCTACATCATCGATCTGCAGCAGACGCTGACCTACATCGACAAGGCCTACGAATTCGTCAAGGAGACGGTCGCCCACGGCGGCACCGTCCTGTTCGTCGGCACCAAGAAGCAGGCGCAGGAGTCCATCGCGGCCGAGGCCACCCGGGTCGGGATGCCCTACGTGAACCAGCGCTGGCTCGGCGGCATGCTCACCAACTTCTCCACCGTGCACAAGCGTCTGCAGCGTCTCAAGGAACTCGAGGCGATGGAGCAGACCGGTGGTTTCGAGGGTCGCACCAAGAAGGAAATCCTCATGCTCACGCGTGAGATGAACAAGCTGGACCGCACCCTCGGCGGTATCCGGGATATGCAGAAGGTGCCGTCGGCCATCTGGGTCGTCGATACCAACAAGGAGCACATCGCCGTCGGCGAGGCGCGCAAGCTGAACATCCCGGTCATCGCGATCCTGGACACCAACTGCGATCCCGACCTGGTCGACTACCCGATCCCGGGTAACGACGATGCGATCCGTTCGGCCGCGCTGCTCACCAAGGTCGTCGCCTCCGCGGTGGCCGAGGGCGTGCAGGCCCGGGCCGGCCGTTCCGGCGGCGACGACAAGCCCGAGGCGAGCGCCGCCGAGCCGCTGCCGGAGTGGGAGCAGGAGCTGCTGGCGCAGGCCACCCCGAGCACCGAGGCCCCGGCGGAAGCTCCGGCCGAGGCCCCGGCGGAAGCTCCGGCCGAGGCGCCCGCGGAGACTCCGGCCGACGCCTGAGTCGACACCTCGCGTTCGGCGGCCGCTCACCGGCCGGTGCCATGGTGAGCGCCGCCGGACCGCACTTCCCACAGTGGTGGTCACGGCTCACCGAGTCGTGACCACCACTGCCCGGTACCAGACTTTCTCGAAGGAGGCTCGCCCCCGATGGCGAACTACACCGCCGCTGACGTGAAGCGGCTGCGGGAGCTCACCGGCTCCGGAATGATGGATTGTAAGAACGCGCTGGTCGAGACCGAGGGCGATTTCGACAAGGCCGTCGAGCTGCTGCGCATCAAGGGCGCCAAGGATGTCGGCAAGCGCGCCGAGCGCACCACCGCGGAAGGCCTGGTCATCGCCAAGGACGGCGTGATGGTCGAGATCAATTCCGAAACCGACTTCGTCGCCAAGAACGCGGAATTCCAGGCATTGGCCGATCAGATCGCCGCCGCCGCCGCGGCCGCGAAGCCCGCCGATGTGGACGCGCTCAAGGCCGTGGCCCTCGACGGCCGGACCGTCGACGAAGCCCTGCAGGGGCTGGCCGCCAAGATCGGCGAGAAGCTGGAGCTGCGTCGCGTCGTCTCCCTGGACGGCCCGGTCGCCACCTACCTGCACAAGCGTGCGTCGGATCTGCCGCCGGCCGTCGGCGTGCTGGTCGAGTACACCGGTGCCGGTGAGGCCGCCGCCGAAGCCGCCCGTGGGGCGGCCATGCAGGTCGCCGCGCTCAAGGCGAAGTACGTGACCCGCGACGAGGTTCCCGCCGATATCGTCGAGAACGAGCGCCGCATCGCCGAGCAGACCGCCCGCGAAGAGGGTAAGCCGGAGGCCGCGCTCCCGAAGATCACCGAGGGCCGCGTCAACGGCTTCTTCAAGGACGTCGTCCTGCTGGAGCAGCCGTCGGTCACCGATAACAAGAAGACCGTCAAGGCGCTGCTGGACGAGGCCGGTGTCACGATCACCAAGTTCGCTCGCTTCGAGGTCGGCCAGGCCTGAGCCGATCCTCGACTCCGGAGGAAACCCCCGTCGCGGTGGACGCGGCGGGGGTTTCGTTCTGAGATCGGCCGCCCAGGGGCCCGAGTACCGGGGGCCGTGGGCGGGTAGGGCAGGATAGAAGCCGCTTTCCGTTGGTGCCGCGCCCGCTGTGCCACTCGCGCTCGGGTCGGCCCGGCCGGGGCAGCGGGCGGTCCCGGACCTCGGCGGCCACCACGTTCGCCGACACCATGAGCACGACCGACCGTGAACACACCGATTGCCGAAGGAGACGCCAGCCGATGACGTACCCGGGGACCGACCGCCCAGGATATCGCCGGGTACTGCTGAAACTCGGTGGTGAAATGTTCGGCGGCGGCGCGGTGGGCCTGGATCCCGACGTGGTGGAGACCGTGGCGGAGCAGATCGCCGAGATCGTCGGCTCCGGCGTCCAGGTCGCGGTCGTGATCGGCGGCGGCAACTTCTTCCGTGGCGCCGAACTCGAGGAACGCGGGATGGAGCGGGCCCGGTCCGATTACATGGGCATGCTCGGGACCGTGATGAACAGCCTGGCGCTGCAGGACTTCCTCCAGCAGCAGGGTGTGGACACCCGGGTGCAGACCGCCATCACCATGGGCCAGGTCGCCGAGCCCTACCTCCCGCTGCGCGCCAAGCGGCATCTGGAGAAGGGGCGCGTCGTGATCTTCGGCGCCGGTATGGGGATGCCGTACTTCTCCACCGACACCACCGCCGCGCAGCGCGCGCTGGAGATCGGTGCGGAGGTGGTACTCATGGCCAAAGCGGTCGACGGTGTGTTCAATGCCGATCCGCGGCTGGATCCCGACGCCACCATGTACCACGAGATCACCCACAAGGAAGTGATCGAACGCGATCTGAAGGTCGCCGACGCGACGGCGTTCAGTTTGTGCATGGACAACCAGATGCCCATGCTGGTGTTCAATTTGTTGACCAAGGGCAATATCGCCCGAGCGGTGGCCGGTGAGAAGATCGGCACATTGGTTCGATCCTGATACCGCGGGCCCGCGGGTCATGACGATGACGACGCAGTGGAGGAACGGTCGTGATTGAAGAAGCGCTCTTCGACGCCGAGGAGAAGATGGAGAAGGCCGTCTCGGTGGCGAAGGACGATCTCGGCAGAATCCGTACCGGGCGCGCGAATCCGGGGATGTTCGCCCGGGTCGTGGTCGACTATTACGGAGCGCCGACCCCGATCACCCAGATGTCGAGTATCACCGTGCCGGAGCCGCGGATGGTGGTGGTCAAACCCTACGAGCAGGCACAGCTGGGTCCGATCGAAACCGCGATCCGCAACTCCGACCTGGGCGTGAACCCGACCAACAACGGTGACATCCTGCGGATCAGCATTCCGCAGCTCACCGAGGAGCGCCGCCGGGAGCTGGCCAAACAGGCCAAGCAGAAAGGCGAGGACGCCAAGGTCGCGATCCGCAATGTGCGCCGCAAGGCCATGGAGGAGCTGGGCCGGATCCAGAAGGACGGCGAAGCCGGCGAGGACGAGGTCGGGCGCGCCGAGAAGGAACTGGACAAGACCACCGCCAGATACGTCGGCCAGATCGACGAACTGGTGAAGCACAAGGAATCCGAACTGCTCGAGGTCTGAGCGGTGCCCGGGCGGTGAGCCCGTCGGCTCCGCGGTGGTACCTTGCGCAGGCGCGCCGGTCCGGCGCGCGGGACGTCCGACAGCGGCACGAGCGATAGGTGCCGCGCGGAATGCGGTGTTCGTGGTGAACGGGCACCGGACCGGCGATCACCCGGCCCCCTGGCCGGTGAACTGCCGCACAATGGGAAACAGCGGAGCGAGCGTCGCCCGCGACGGGTGGGAACGAACGGAACGACGACGAGTTGAGCGACGGGACAATCGTGGCCGAGAAAGCCGCCGCGACCGGTGCGGCCCGACCGCAGCCGCCGGCCGAGGGCATATCCGAATCGACACCGGCACCGACCGGAGCCTCCGGAGGCGCCGAGCGCCGGGGGTCGCGTGCCGGCCGGAACTTACCCGCGGCCCTGGCGGTCGGCACGACCCTCGGGGTGTTGTGTATCGCCGTCCTGCTGTTCGTGCCCAAGGTGTTCATCGGCGTCGCCGGGGTCGCGGTCGGTATCGCCACCTGGGAGGTCGCCAAGCGGCTGCGGGAAGCCGATGTGCTGGTACCGCGTACCCCGTTGATCATCGGCGGCCAGGCGGTGTTCTGGCTGGGCTGGCCGTTCGGTCCGGGCGGGGTGACCGGTGCTTTCGCGGCGACGGCGCTGGTCTGCATGGTCTGGCGGCTGTTCGATCACGGTCTGCGCACCGCCCCGCGCAACTTCCTGCGCGATACCGCTATCACGGTGTTCACCCTGGCGTGGATCCCGCTGCTGGCCTCGTTCGCGGTACTGCTCCTGCTCGAGGAGCCGGACGGCAATCTGCGGGTGCTGACCTTCATGATCCTGGTGGTGTGCTCCGATGTCGGCGGTTATGTCGCCGGGGTGCTGTTCGGCCGCCACCCCATGGTGCCGTCGATCAGCCCGAAGAAGTCCTGGGAGGGTTTCTGCGGTTCGCTGGTCTTCGCGATCATCGGCGGCCTGCTCACGGTCACTCTGCTGCTCGAAGCCAATTCCATGATCGGCGTCGTGCTCGGGATCGGCCTGGTCGTCGTGGCGACGTTGGGGGATCTGGTCGAATCGCAGATCAAGCGCGAGCTGGGCATCAAGGATATGGGCACCATGCTGCCCGGGCACGGCGGCATCATGGACCGGCTCGATTCGATGCTGCCCTCGGCGTTCGTGTCCTGGCTGGTGCTCAGCACCCTGCTCTGAGGTCAGTCGCGGTGTACCGCGCGCCGCAGCTGGACGATGCGTACCCCGCCCACCAGCGCCATCACCAGGGCTCCGGCGATCCCCGACAGCAGGATCGTCACGCCCAGCGGTAGCGAGAAGTTCCAGAAGAGCATTTCCACCTCGGTGCTCTCCGAATTCTGCAGGATGAAGATCAGCAGGACGATGCCGAGCAACGCCGCCACGATCAGCGCGACCCAGGCATTGCCCACCCGGGACTTCTCCATCTCCTTACGTCGATGGGTGTCGACCGCCGGTTCGCGGCCGGTAGCATCGCGTGCGGGTATCCGTCCGGTGGGTGCGCCCGGTGGGGACGTGGGTGGCTCTTTCGGTAGTGCGCGGGTTTCGGGTGTCGGTTCATCAGAAGTCGCCATATATCGATGATTGCCGACAGCGATCGACTGTGCACGGATTTCCGGCCCGCCGGTCGATATCGGCCCGGTTCCCCTCGCGGGGCGGCTCGGCACGGGTCACATTCACCGAGATGACACACTGGTAGGACTATGACCGCCTCTTTGCCCCTGGTTTTCGACGCACCGCGCCGCGGGATGCCGCCGCGCCATCTGGCCGACCTCGACGCCGACGGCCGCCGTGCCGCGATGGCCGAGCTGGGCCTGCCGAAGTTCCGCGCCGACCAGATCGCGCGCCAGTACTACGGGCGGTTGCAGGCCGATCCGGCGGATATGACCGATCTACCGGCCGCGGTCCGGGAGAAAGTGGCGGAGGCGTTGTTCCCGCCGCTGCTCACGCCGATCCGGCAGATCGCCTGTGATGCCGGGGAGACCCGGAAGACGCTGTGGCGTGCCGGGGACGGGACCCTGCTGGAAAGCGTGCTCATGCGCTACCCGGATCGCGCCACACTGTGCATCTCCAGTCAGGCAGGCTGCGGTATGGCCTGCCCCTTCTGCGCGACAGGGCAGGGCGGGCTGAACCGGAACCTTTCGACCGCCGAAATCGTCGATCAGGTCCGCGCCGCGGCGGCCGATCTGCGGGACGGCGCTGTCTCCGGCGGTCCCGGGCGCCTGTCGAACATCGTGTTCATGGGCATGGGTGAGCCGCTGGCGAACTACAAGCGGGTGGTGAACGCCGTGCGCCGTATCACTTCGCCCGCACCAGACGGGCTCGGGATCTCACAGCGTTCGGTGACGGTGTCGACCGTCGGTCTGGCGCCGGCCATCCACAAACTGGCTGACGAGGACATGTCGGTCCGCCTCGCCGTCTCCCTGCACACCCCCGACGACGAACTGCGCGACACCCTGGTCCCGGTGAACAACCGCTGGCCCATCTCCGAGGTGCTTGATGCCGCACGGTATTACGCGGACAAGTCCGGGCGTCGGGTATCGATCGAGTACGCGCTGATCCGTGACGTGAACGATCAGCCCTGGCGTGCGGACCTACTTGGCAAGAAGTTGCATCAGGCGTTGGGACCACTGGTTCACGTGAATTTGATTCCGCTGAACCCCACTCCGGGCAGCGAGTGGGACGCGAGCCCGAAACCTGTTGAGCGCGAATTCGTTCGCCGAGTGCAGGCTCAGGGTGTGTCGTGCACGGTGCGTGACACCCGCGGCCAGGAGATCGCCGCAGCGTGCGGTCAGCTCGCGGCCGAGAGCTAGAGAGTGTCCTCAAAGCCTGGGTGGTCGAGGTGCGGGTTTGATTTGATGTGTGGTCGTGGCGCGTAGGCATGAGTTGACCGAGGATCAGTGGCGCACTGTCGAGCCGCTGCTGCCGGTCGCGGGGGCAAAAGGCCGCCCGCGGGTGGACGACCGCCGGATCCTGAACGCGATGCTCTACAAAGCCAAAACCGGGGTCGCGTGGCGGGACCTCCCCGAACGGTACGGCCCGTGGAAAACGGTCTACAACCGGTTCTGGCGGTGGTCCCGCAACGGCACCTTGGCGATGCTCGTGCAGCAGGTACGTGTGATCGCGGAAGCGATCGATGAACTCGATCGGGAGGTCTCGGTGGATTCCTCGTTGGTGCGGGTTCAT
>NZ_JBKOOL010000210.1:0-8386 GCF_046764065.1 Nocardia sp. NPDC002869 | reverse complement strand
CCCCACTCGCCGAATCGCTGCCGGCGTTGTTCTCCATCACATCGGTCATCGTGGTGCATCTCCGTTCAGAGTTACACCGTTGTTCTTACAGTCCCCGGCCTGTACTTCGAACTCGGCCGGGCACGGGAGCGCGGAGAAACCGCCGATAAAGGCTGGGTCCGGCAGTTCGAAATCCAGACCGGTGCCGGTGCGCGCATCCTGGACTCAGCACGCACCCACGGACGCAGCATCCAAGGCGTGGAACGGAAATCGGGCCGGGTCAACGGACGCGACGCCAACGACCAACTCACCAGGGAACGCGCAGCACTCACCACCGGCCGAATGAGCCACAGTCGCTGGGAAACGGTAGCCGGGGAAAGGATCCCCGAGAAAACCCAAAAACAACTCGCGGAGATGGCCCGCGACTTCCCCGGCCGCTTCCACCACGAAGTCGTCTCGCGCGCCGATGCTCTCCGCGCAATACAGCTCGGCCGATCATTGGCGAGCAAACAACTCGAGCTCATCCGGCCCTATGAGCTCGACCGCGCCGACCGGGCCCGCAGACGGCTGGACAAGATCAGGGAAATCGTCCGGGCACGCGACACCGCTATCGAACGTGACTCACCCGCGCGGGAAACAGCACAGCAGCAGGCGCGGGAACTTGCAGAGTCCGGAGACCATGCGCTAACCGCAGAGCGGGCCGATACCGCCGACCGGGAGCAACGGGAGGCCGCCGAGCAGGCCCGAGCGCGAGAAGTAGCCGAGGCGGCAGCGCGGCGGCAACAGCAGGAAGCCGCGCAGCGGGTGGCAGAAGCAGCACGCAAAGACCGCGAAGCGGCCCGGAACGGAAACAACCCACCCATGACCGGTCGCGAGGCCGCCGACATCCTGATCGTGAACCGCCCCACACCAGGGCTACCGCCTCCGCTCCGGGAACCACCCTCACCGCGACGATCCGCACGCGGCCGGGACGCACGCGAGCGCGGTATCGAGCGTGAACGGTGACCCGAGACGACGGTGAACGGCGACAAGGCCACAGCGACCCAGCGCCCGGAGCCGAACCCACCTGGTATCTCCCATACATTCCGGGGTTGCCGCGTTTACCCAGGTCGCACTAGTGTCAACTAAATCAATACTGATCGGGGCCGAGGTCGAGTACTCCGGCCGGGTGAAGGCGGTGGATCCGGTACAGCGGACCGCGACCGTCGCACTCACCGCCCGGCACGGCGGCCGCCGGATCTTCGGGCGTGCGACCGCGGTGGTCCGGCTCCGCTGAGACGGGTCCGGCGGCCGTCGCCGCGGACGTGCCGACCGGCGTGCGGCCACCCCGGCGGGACGAGTTGACCTCGAGTCGACTCGAGGTTCGAGGATGGTGCCATGAGCACGAACGAAGCACCCGCCGTCGCGGATTCCGGGACCGACCACACCGCCGATATCGCGGCGATCGAGCAGTTGATCAAGGATGTCGAAACCGGTTACAACACCAACGACGCCGAACTGATGGTCAGCGGTTTCCTCGCCGACGCCGCTGCCGGGAATGCCGTGGGCATGGTGATCACCGGCCGTGAGGCACTGCTGGAGGCCGCGCGTGCCGGACTGTCCGGGTTCCTGAAGGACGAGTACGTCGTCTACGAGGTCACCGATATCCTCTTCCTGCGCCCCGATATCGCGATCGCCCACAAGGCCGCCCGCGCGCGCACCGCCGACGGCGTCCTCCTCGACCGGGATCCGGCGATGGTCGCGCTCTATGTCCTGGTCGCGGAGCAGGGACGCTGGTGGGTGGCCGCCCGGCACAACACACCGGTGCCCGCGGCGGGCTGACGAACCGGGCGGCGCGCAACCCCGGCACGGTATCGGCGGGCCCACCGGCATCCGGCGACTTTCACCGGACGCGCCGTTCAGCCGGCGACCGGTGTGCCCGCGGCCGGCTCCGGGTGGCCCGCCTCCGGCGCGGTGGCGCGCGCTTCCGGTGCGGGACCGAGCGCCCGGGGCGGCGCGCTCAGCGCCGCGGCCGCACCGATCCCCGCCCCGATTCCCGCACCGATCCCGGCGAGCGGCGCGGCCATGAGGGCGAAACCGTAGGCGGCGCCCAGCGGTGCCGCGGCGAGTCCGATCGGCGCGAACGGCACTCCGATAGCCAGGCCCATCGCTCCGCCCACACCGGCGCCGATGAGGGCGAACGGACTCGCGAACGCCGCTCCGGCAGCCGCGCCGATCGCTGCGGCACCGAGGGTCTGCCCGGCGACCCGGTCGGATCTGGTGCGTTCCATACCGACCGAATCGAGGAAGGTGGCCAGGTTCGCTTCGGCCGACGCCGAGCCGTCGTTGATCTGGATGGCCTGTTCCCGGGGCAGCCATTCCGGGGAGTCGACCTGGACATCGCCGAAACGCAAGGCGCCGGGCGGGGGCGCGATCGGGGGCACGGGCGCGACGGGCGCCGGCGCGTGCAGGGCTTCCACCGGCGCCAGATAGTCGCTCGCGGGGGCCGGCCGCGCCCACTGCAGCGAGGACAGGACGTCGTCGGGAATCCGGACGCCCTGGTACGGACGCACATTCGGCGCTTCGGCGCCGGGCCACTGCGCGGAGTCGGCCGGCTGCCCTGCCGCTCCGGCGCCGGCGGTGGGATCGGCCGGGATCGCGTCCTCCGCGACCGGGACGAGGTGCCCGCTCGAATCGGCCGGGCGGTAGTGGTCCGATTCGGCGCCGGCGCTGCCGGTTCCCACCAGGGTCAGCACGACGGGAACGGCGCCCGCCACCACCATGGACCCCATCCGGGTTCGACGCGGACTGACTGCTCTGTGCTTACCGGTGCCCATCTATCACCTTCCACCTGAAACAGATGCTGTTATTTCACATTCGGATCCGTGCATCGATTCGGATGGGTTCGAGTTCGGTGCCGGGCGGGCCGGTTTCCGGTGGCCACGGGGTTCGTGAGGCGCCGCGTATGTCTCCGTTCCCGATGCCGACCGGCCGGCCGAGGTGGTGGTGGGCCCCCTGTTCCGGGATGCCTGACCGCGTCCGCTGCGCCGGACGCGGTATCTAGGCGGAGGGAGCGCCGAGATCGGTGAACGAGCCGCCGCGCCCGGCCCCGGCGGTGAATCGCTCGATACCCGAGGCCGCCTCGGCCAGGGAGATGACTCCGTGCTCCCATTCGTTGGCGATCGCCTCCTGCTCGCCCAACCCCTCCTGCTGCAGCAGCGAGAGCCGGTCGTGCCGCTGACAGGTCTGCGGGAAACGCGCGATCTCGGCGGCGAGCGCTTCGGCGGCCTGTCGTTCCGCCCCGACCGGGACGACACGGTCGGCCAGGCCCATCGCGTGCGCCTCGGCCGCGGCCACGGGCCGCCCGGTGAGCACCATGTCCATGGCCCGGCCGGTACCGATCAGCCGCGGCAGCCGCACCGTACCGCCGTCGATGAGCGGCACCCCCCAGCGCCGGCAGAAGACACCGAACACTGCGTCCTCGGCAGCCACCCGCAGATCACACCAGATCGCCAGTTCCAGCCCACCGGCCACGGCGTGACCGGCCACCGCGGCGATCACCGGTTTGCTCAACTGCATGCGGGTCGGGCCCATCGGCCCGCGGCCCTTCGCCGACAGCGGATTGGCCCGGTCGGTTCCGACGGCCTCGAGATCGGCTCCGGCGCAGAAGTTCCCGCCCTCGCCCCACAGCACCGCCACCGCCGCCGAATCGTCGTTCTCGAAGGCGGTGAACGCGTCGTGGAGGGCGGTACCGGTGGGTCCGTCGACCGCGTTACGGGCCTGCGGCCGGGACAGGACGATGGTGAACACCGGCCCGTCCCTTTCGATTCGCACGGGTGCGCCGGTCATGGTTGTCCCTTCGTTGGCGGTCACCGCTCGAGCCTATGACCTCCGGGGTGCTCCCGGGCCGTTCCACACCGATCGGGTCCCCATTCCGCCCGCAAGTGCTCGATGCGCCGCGGGACCACGTCCGGCGCGGTACCGCGGATGTGGAGGGAGTTCGGTGTTGTTCCGATACGCGACGGCCGGCCGGGGACGCTCGGTCATCGCACCGCGGCGCCGGATCCCGGGAAACGGTCCCGGCCGCCGGCCCGCTCGGCGCCGAGCAGGCCGAATGCTTCGAGCGCCAGATACAGTTCGGCCGAATGGCGGGGATCGGTGGTGTCGCGGCCGGTGAGATCACGGATCTTGCGCAGCCGATAGCGCACCGTATTGCGATGACAGTGCATGATTTCGGCGACGGCCGCGGCCGATCCGCCGCATCGGTACCAGGATTCGAGTGCACCGATCAGGTCGTCCCGCTCGGCGACCGGAAGATCGAGCAGCGGGCCGAGGATCTGCGCGGCGGCCCGCCGCCCGGCCTCGGGTACGGCGACGAGAAGATGGGCGACCGGTTCGTCGCCGAAGCGGACCGTGGCGGCCGACCCCGGCCGCACCGACCGGGACGCCAGACGTGCCTCGGTCAGCGCCGCGGTGATGGTATGCGGTGTCGTGAAGGCGGCGCTGAGACCCACCCGGTCGGCGACGCTCGCCGAGATCGTGGCCGTGGCGCGGTCGAACGCTTCCGGGGAGGCCGCGGACAGCAACCCGATATAGGCATCGATCTGGGCATCCCAGACCGACCGGATGCCGATATCGCGCAGCGCCGCGGTGAGTCTCCCCGGCAGCGGCGCGGTGGGTTCGGTATCGATGGCGACCACCGCGAACGCACCGCGTTCCGGGAGTCCGAGGGCGCGCAGGACGTCGAGGACGCGGGCGGGGTTGCCGGAATGGTCGTCGAACAGGGTCCGGACCAGCCGGCTCTGGATCTGCGCGTCGGTATGCGCGAGCAGCACTTCGGTATCCCGGTAGGCCTCGACGGCCGCGTCGGAGTACAGGTCGACGAGCTCCCACAGCCGCGTCGCCAGCTCGTACAGCCGGGCATCCCCGGGACCGGCCGACCAGTTGGTCAGTTCCTCCCAGATGAGCCGGCCGCCCAGCCGGTAGGCGTGCAACAGGCTCGCGACCGGAATGCCCTGTTCGGCTTTGAGGCGTCCGGCGTCGCGGGCCGGTTGCAGCCGCAACGGGCCGGTTCCGGCGAGCGCCCCGATCACGGCGTTCAGGTTCTCCAGACAGGCGCGGTACAGCTGATCCGCGGTCAGCAGCCCGGACTCCCCGTAGGACGGGTCGGCCGCCGCGATCCGGCCGACCAGGACATCGGTCAGCGCTTCGACGGAATCGGCGAGCGCGGCGGCCAAGGGTGCCGCCGGCGGCGCGGGCGTGCTCATACCGGAACAGTCTAGTCACCCGAGCATGACCCGCACCACGCTCGGTTTGTGCCCGTGCACAAATACGAGCGGCGGATGACGCAACACCGACACCTTCCCTTCGGGCACCGGCACAGCCACACTGTTCAGTACTCGGATCACCGGATCTCAGCTACGGAGTGTGCCCACGTGCAGTCAGAACAGGCCGTCGCGGCCGATACGGTCATCGATACCGCCCTCACCGAACTCGCCACGGGCGAACAGAAATGGTCCCGCCTGCCGCTGGCCGGGCGGCGGGCCCTCCTCGACCGGATGCGCACACTCACCGGCCGGCACGCCCGTGAATGGGTCGAGGCCGCGGTCCGGATCAAAGGACTCGATCCCGCGTCCCCGCTGGTGGGCGAGGAATGGCTGTCGGGACCCTATGTCTTCGCGACGAGCCTCACGGCGGTGTCACGGACCCTCGAATCGCTGGAGCGCGGCGTGAGCCCGCTCGCGAACGCGACGTTCGGCAGCGCCGGCGGCCGGGTGACCGTACGCGCGCTCCCCGCGGGGCTCTACGACGAACTCCTGCTCAGCGGTTTCCGGGCCGAGGTGTGGCTGCAGCGGGGCGTCGACGCGGCCACCGCCCGGGCCGGCGCGGGCCTCGCCCAGCTCGATCCCGCCCGCACCCACGGCATCGGCGCCGTGCTGGGCGCGGGGAACATCACCTCGATCGCGCCGCTGGACACGATCTACGAACTCATCGCGCACAACCGCGTGGTGGCGCTGAAACTGAACCCGGTCACCGATCCGCTGCTGCCGGTATTCGAGAAGATCTTCGCGCCGCTGATCGAGCTCGGAGTGGTACGAGTACTCACCGGCGGCCCCGAGGTCGGCGGGCAACTGGTGACCCACGAGCAGGTCGCCCACGTCCACATGACCGGCAGCGCCGCGACGCACGACGCCATCGTGTGGGGCACGGGGCCGGAGGCGGCGGAACGGAAGAAGGCCGGCACCCCGCTGCTGGACAAACCCATCACCAGCGAGCTCGGCGGAGTGTCCCCGACTATCGTGCTGCCCGGCAAATGGAGTACCGCCGACCTGGAATTCCAGGCCGAGCACATCGCTACCCAGCGCCTGCACAACGGCGGCTACAACTGTGTGGCCACGCAGGCGGTGATCGTATCCGCGGACTGGCCGCAAAAGGACGCCTTCCTGGCCGCCCTCACCGCGGCCGTCGATCGGGCGCCGAATCGCCACGCCTACTACCCGGGTAGCGACCACCGGGTCGCCGGGGCACGAACCAGCTATCCCGACGCTCGCCGGCTCGGCCGCCGGGGCGAGCGGCTCCTGGTGGCCGGGCTGGATCCGGATACGGACGAAGCGCTGTTCACCTCGGAGTACTTCGCGCCTGTCCTCGGCATCGTGGAACTGCCCGGGAGCGGGGCCGCCTTCGCCCGCACCGCGGTGGATACGGCCAACGAGAAGTTCACCGGCACCCTCGGCGTGAACATCGTGGCGCACCCGGACACCGTCGACGCGCTGGGCACGGAATTCGACACGACGATCGAGCGGCTGCGGTACGGCACCGTCGCCGTGAACGCGTGGACCGCGGTCGGTTATCTGACTCCCACCGCGAGCTGGGGCGCCTACCCGGGCCATACACTCGACAATGTGCAGAGCGGGATCGGCGTGGTGCACAACGCGTGGTTGATCGATGGGATCGAGCGCACTGTCGTGCGGGGTCCGTTCCGGCCCGCGCCGCGGTCGGTGCTGCACGGCGAGTGGTCGCTGACCCCCAAACCACCATGGTTCGTCTCCAACCGGACCGCCGCGCGGACCGGGCGACTGCTCACCGATTTCGCCGCCGATCCGCGCTGGTCACGCCTGCCCGCGATTTTCGCCTCCGCGCTGCGCGGTTGATCGCACCCGGGCGACCCGCGCCGCCGCACGGGTCGCCATCCGGGGGCCCCGCGCCGTGTCCGGGTCGGCCGGACATCAGGCGGCGAGACCCGTCCACTGCGTAATGGTGTAGGGACGCGCGCGGTCGGCCATCGTCACCACCGCGAGGGTACTTACGGATCGGAGCAGGCCGTCAGGTCAGTCGGCCCAGCCACCCGGCGGCGTCGAGCCGGAACGCCACCGGCGGCGTCAGGGCACGGAGATCGTCCTCCATGGCACGGATTCGGTCTTCTCCACGCTCACGCGCCCAGTTCCCGCGCAGTTGCTGGAAGATCTCGGCCGAGCGGGCCAGCGCGTCGTAGCCCCGCGGGGCGAGCCGGACGATGCGCCGCCGGGTATCGGCCGGGTCATCCGCCCGTTCGGCGTACCCGAGAGCGACCAGACGGTCCACTGTTTTCCCGGCGGCCTGTTTGGAAATCCCCAGGCGGCGGCCGATATCGCTGGCCGAGGTCTCGCCGGCACCGATCGCCTGCATGGCGAAACCGTGGGCGGGCCGCATGTCCGGATGCCCCTGTCGTGCCAGTTCGGCGTGCAATTCGTCGCTCAGCGTCCGGAATCCGGCGAACAGCAGGAGTGCGAGCTCGTAACCCGCGCGCGGCGGGCCGTCCGTTTCCGAGCCCTCCGGCGCACCCTTGGCATAACCGTCAACCTGGTTTACCATCTGCTTGTTATCGTCAACCATGTTGTCCATCTTAGGAGAGAAATGTTCCGCGCCCACACCCTGGAGACCGCCCCGCACGCCGCCCGACAGGCGATGCAGGCCGTACAGAGCAGTACCGGCACGATCCCCGACGCGGTCCGCCGGCTGGCCGAATCTCCCGAGCTGCTCAACGGATTCCTCGCCATGAGCGCCGCTTTCGAACGCTGCACCCTGGATCCACTGGCCCGGGAGGTCGTCATCATGACCGTCGCCGTACGCAACGACTGTCACGTGTGCGTCGCCATGCACACCGGAAAACTCCGCAAACTCGGCGCGGCCCCGGAAATCGTCACCGCGCTGCGTGCGGCCGCACCGCTTCCCGACGCGCGCCTCGAGGCGATCCGGATATTCACCCTCGACGTCCTCGCGACCGCGGGCGGCGTGGACGAGGACGCCCTCGCCGCCCTCCGGACGCAGGGGTACACCGAACGCAACGCATTGGAAGTCGTGTTCGGAATCGGCACCTACACAATGTCGACACTGGCCAACCGCCTAGTACGCGCCGAATGATCGCCGGTCTCCCGGCGCTGCCGAGCAC
>NZ_JBKOOL010000209.1:0-8454 GCF_046764065.1 Nocardia sp. NPDC002869 | reverse complement strand
ACTCCGCCGGGCCCTGCCGCGTCTACACCCGGCCCGGCTTCCCGACAGCTCGACCGGCCCGGCTTCCCGACAGCTCGACCGGCCCGGCTTTCCGGGCATGCCCGGACTCAACGGCCCAGTTCGTGCACCACGTCCGCGAAACGGTCCAGCTCACGGTGCGCCGCGTCGGGAGGCAGCACCGGGACGATACCCAGCAACGTCCGGTGGATGCCCGGTTCCACCAGACATGCGAGGTCGCGGGGGCCGGGATCGAAGAGAGTGGCGATCACCGGAACGGGCGGCCGGCCGCGCCGATCGGCGAGCGCCCGCAGTTCGTGAAACCCCCGCTCGAGTTCGGCGAAGGGGATGCCCACCGGAGCCGGCCAACCGTCGGCATGGTCGAGAATCCACTCGTGTGTGAACGGCCCCCAGCCGCCCGGCCAGATCGGCGGACGTGGCCGCTGCACCGGTTTCGGCCAAGAGTAGAGCGGATCGAAATCGACGTGCTCGCTGTGGAACTCGGCTTCCTGCCGGGACCAGATGGCCGTCATGTTTTGGCCGCGATGATCGGGTCACGCTGGACGAGCAGTGCGACAGCGGTGCCGATCCGCAGCCGCTGACTCGCCTCGGTCCTGCTCGACTCGGGCGTGCCGCCGGCCGGCCAGGGCGCAGGAGCACCCGCATGTAACGCCACCGCCGAGGAGCGGGTTCCCGGCCCTTGATCCCGTCGTCCTCGCGGAGTCCGGAGGCGTCCTTCGTCGCGGTACGACCGCCGTGCGAGGCCGAGATGGAATGCGCTCAGCGCAGAGCCGCGCCGTACACGTTCTCCACCGCGAGTTTCATGAGGACCCGGCGGTCGGAGACCATGACGGCCCGGTATTCGTCCCAGTCCGGATGTTCGCCCGCCGCCTTGCGGTAGTAGTCGACCAGCGCCTCCACTTCCGGGCCGTGCGGGTCGGTACCCGGACCGGTGAGGGTGACTGTGCCCTCCGCGGTCGCCCAGGCCCAGCCGTCGGCCCGGGTGACCTCCAGCGCGGCCCGCGGATCACGGCGCAGGTTCACGGTTTTGGCGCGGCCCTCGGTCATCGAGACGTAGATGATCTCGGCCGTACGGTCGTAGTAGGGGGTCACCGGGGACAGCTGCGGCAGCCCGCTCGATTTGATGGTGGCCAGGACGCCGAGCCGGCTCTCGCTGAGCAGGGTGCGCGGATCGAACTGTGTGCTCGTCATATCCCCGTCCAAGTCGACGGGACGGAACGGTATTCCGGAATCGATGGAAATGCGGGCCACCGGCACAGATCGGCTCGGGTGCTCGGGCGGACGAAGTGCGGCGGGCGCTGTCGTGCCGGGCATGCACGCCCCGCGGGCGGGAAAATCACTGACGCGAGGTATCGGCACCGGCTGCAATAGGCCCGTGCTCGACGACATACAGGTGGCCTCGTTCATCGACGACGGATATGTCCACGTTCCCGACGCGTTTCCGCGCGCACTCGCCGAGGAGTGCCGCACGATCATCTGGCGGGATTTGAATGCCTCCCCCGACGATCCCGGCAGTTGGCCCGCCCCCGCGGCCTTCCGGCCGGATTACGCGAGCGCGCCCTTTGTCTCCGCCGCGGCCACCCCGGGGCTGTGCTCGGCCTACGATGCGCTCGTCGGTCCCGGGCGCTGGGCGCCACGCCGTGGTCTCGGAGGTTTCGTGATCCGCTTTCCGGGGCAGGAGACGGCCGTCCTCGACGGCTGGCATGTCGACGCGAGTTTCCCCGGCCCCGATTCGTCGCCCACCGATTATCTGAGCCGGCGATGTCTACCTCTGCCACCCGTTCCTGGTCCACGCGGGTCAGCCGAACCGTGGGTCCCATCCCCGGTTCCTCGCTCAGCCCAACCTCGAGCCTGCGCAACCGTTGCGTACCACCGGGCCCGGACCGTTCTCGGCGGTCGAGACGGCGATCCGGGCCGCGATAGGGTGACCGAGTCCGGATCGATGCGGCGAATACGGGCCTGACCAGGCATACGATGGTGCCATGTCGCTGCCGCACACCGAACGGCCCGAGCTTCCCGAGTACATGACATGGGAGGAACTCGAGCAGCTACCCGAAGAGATCGCCGAACAGATCGAGCTGTGGGACGGGCGCGTGGTCTGGCTACGCCGGGGGCCCAGCGAGCATCAGCGTTTTACCGTGCGCATGCGTAACGCGATAGAACGGTGCGCCCGCAAGAGCATGTCCGAACAACCCGAAGCGTGCTGGCAAGTGGACGTGGAAACAAATGTCTTCCTCGACACCAGCGGAAAGTCCAACTTCTTGACCCCGGACTTCCTTACCTTCCGCTGTCTTCCTTCTCCATTTCAGGATGTCCGGGCTGTCGACACGCTGTTGGTCGGCGAGGTTCTGTCACCGACCAACACCCAAACCGATATCGAGGCCAAGAAAGGCCGTTACGCCGACGCTGGAATCCCTTGGTATTGGGAAGTCACATTGGCGCAGGCGAAAAGCGCGATTGCGACTGTACGGGCGTACGCGCTGGAAACCGAGCACGGGCGGCTGCCCCACGGCGTCCGTCCCCTGCGGTCGGCAAACTACCTGGTCGCCGGCGAGTGGACACCCGAGGACGAAGACGGCGTCCGGATCGACTTTCCTTTCCCGATCCATATTCCGTGGACGGAGCTGGAGTACTGAGTCCATCGGGCCGTGCGGTGATCCCCCTCTTGCAGATCGCCGCACGGCCCGGTGGCATGCTTCCGCACCCCACCCGGGCGCACGGATGAGCGGGGTGCGGTCCGATCAGGGTTTCGTCGCCGCGATATAGCGCGCGAGATGATCGGAGCTGGAACCGAATTCGTATTCGATTGCGGTGAGGCGCTTGAAATAGTGACCGATGGCCAATTCCTCGGTCATACCCATCGCACCGTGTAGCTGGACCGAATTCTGGCCGATGAAACGGGTCGCCCGGCCGATCGTCACCTTGGCGGCCGAAACCGCCCGGGTCCGCTCGGCGGGTTCGGCTTCCACGGCGTAGGCGGCCAGATAGGCGGCGGCGATACTCTGCTCGAGTTCGATCAGCATATCGACCATCCGGTGCTGTAGTGCCTGGAAACTGCTGATCGGAACTCCGAACTGCTGCCGCTGCCCGGTGTATTCGACGGTATCGTCGAGGACCTTGCGCATCAGTCCGACGGCTTCCGAGGCAACCGCCGCGATCGCCTCATCGATGGTGGCGTCGATGGCGGGCCAGGCCCGGCCCTCCTCGCCCAGGAGCGCGCTCACGGGCACCCGGAAGTTCTCCAAGGTGAGGTCAGCGGCGACGCGGTCGTCGATGGTGCGGTACTGGTGCACTTCGAGGCCGGCGGGCGGCGAAGCGGAATCGAATTCCACCAGGAACAGCGAGATCCCGTCCTGATCGCGACGCGCTCCGGAGGTGCGCGCGGAGATGATCAGATGCGTTGCGACGGGCACGCCGGTGACCACGATCTTCGATCCGTCGATCACCCAGCCGTCGCCGTCCCGGCGTGCGGTCGTCGAAACATCGTGTCGCACTTCGCCGGATTGCGGTTCGAGCGCGGCGAAGGCCAGCCGGACGTCACCGTTCGCGATGCCCTGCAGCAGCTCCCCGGCCCGCTCACCACCCGCGCGGCGCAGCAGGCCACCGCCGATCACCACGGTGTCCACATAGGGTTCGACTACCAGGGCACGGCCGAGTTCCTCGGCGATGATCATGCTTTCGACCGGACCGCCGCCCGAACCTCCAAATTCTTCCGGCAGGGTCAGGCCCAGAACATCCAGTTCGGCCAGCCCGCGCCAGATCTCGGGCTGCCAGCCGGGACCGGATTTGACCGCGGTACGGCTTTTCACCAGGTCGTATCGGGCGGCGAGAAAACCGGAGAGCGCCTCGCGCAGCATCTGCTGTTCGTCGGTGAAGGTGAAGTCCATCAGAGCCCCAATGCTGCCTTGGCGAGGATATTTCGCTGGATTTCGTTACTGCCCGCGTAGATCGAACCGGCGCGATCGTTGAAATAGCGCAGCGGCGCGACGGCCTGCCAGTCGGCGCCGCTGAGGTAGCCGTCGGCGGGCGGGGTGTATTCGGCGATCGGGCCGCCGGGCGCGGTGGCGTGCGGCTGGTAGACCCGGCCGCGGGGTCCGGCGGCGGTGAGCGCGAGTTCGGTGAGCTGCTGGCTGAGCTCGGTGGACAGGATCTTCAGCATGGACGAGGAGGTGCCCAGATCCTTGCCCTGGGCCATGGCGGCCAGGGTTCGGAATTCCAGTACCTCCAGTACCTCGGTGCGGATCCGCGCGTCCGCCAGCTGCGCCGCGAAATGCGGGTCCTCGCTGAGCGGGTTGCCGTCGCGGCCGGGCTGCCCGGCCGCGGCGGTGGCGATGTTCTGGGCCATGGCCTGTAGTGCCGGGGCCATGGCCCCGCCGCCGCGCTCGTGGACGAGCAGGTATTTGGCGACGGTCCAGCCGTCGTCGATCTGCCCGAGCACATTACTCTTGGGCACCCGCACATTGTCGAAGAAGATCTGGTTCTGGACCTGCTCACCCGAGCTCATCACCAGCGGCCGGATCGCGATTCCGGGCGCGGTCATATCCATCAGCAAGAAGGTGATGCCCTGCTGTTTCTTGCCCGCGCGGGAGGTGCGGACCAGCGCGAAGATCCAGTTCGCTTCGGTGGCGTGGGTGGTCCAGATCTTGCTACCGGAGCAGATGAGATCGTCGCCGTCGGAGATCGCGGACATATTCAGCGCGGCGAGGTCGGACCCGGCTTCGGGCTCGGAGTAACCCTGGCAGAAGAAGACCTCACCGGTGAGGATGCGGGGCAGGAAATAGTTCTTCTGCTCGTCGGTGCCGAACGCGATCAGGGCCGGGGCGACCATCCGGATACCCATCGGCGACAGCGCCGGGGCGCCGGCCAGGGCCAGTTCCCGGCTGAATATGTAGTGCTGGGTGAGCGACCAGTCGCAGCCGCCGTACTCGACCGGCCAGTGCGGCGCCGCCCAACCCCGCTCGTGCAGGATGCGCTGCCATTCCAGGCTCGCCTCGTGATCGGAGTAGACACTGGTCATCAGCCGACCCGCGGTACTCACCTCGGGCGTCAGCTTCTCGGCCAGGAACGTTCGTACCTCGTCCCGGAAGGCCCGTTCGGCCTCCGACCAGTCGTAATCCATACACGCTCCCGAAGGCTTCATGCGTCGTCGCAGCAGGTCCGGCGACTACCGGCGCCAGTGCGAATGTAACCAGGTCACCGGCACCGCGTCAAACTGACGGCATATGCCATCAAAGCTTCGGGAAATCCTCCGGACTACTCTCGGCAATCCTCGAAAATCGCCTTTGCGTACCCCACTGATTGATAGACATAGTCGTAGGCCCAGCGCGGCACCGACAGCCGCGGACGGGTGTCCACGAACAGCAGCTGCCCGCCCCAGCACTTCCCCAGAACGAACCTGGCCCGGGATATGTGCGGGGTGAAGGTGACCACGATGACCCGCTCCCACCCGTGCTTCCGCGCTTGATCGGCGAGATAACGTCCCTCGCCCCGCGTCGTACGTGGCGAAGGATCGAAGCAGACCACCTCGAAGCTGTATCCGCCGTGACAGATCCGGTTCACCAGGGGGCTGTCCTCGTAGGGGTTGGAGATCAGCACCCGCGGCGCGTATCCCGCGCGGGCCAGCCCGAGCCCCAGCTCTTCCCGTCCGTCGTGGGCACCGCCGAGCACCAGAATCGCATCGGCGGGCGCGGGCTCCTCACGCTGCGGGCTCACATAGACCGGCCACAGTCCGAAGACCAGCACGACGACAGAGACCACTCCCGCGGCGAGGACGAGTCGGCGGCGCACTGCCGCGATCCTAACGGGCACGGTCCATCCACAGAGATCCACAGGACGCGTATGCCCGGACAAAAGCGCGGCACGCGGACCGGACACGGCCGGAGCGAACGCGGAGGTACGCAAAGAGCGCACGGCCGGAGCGAATGCGGAGGTACGCAAGAGCGCACGGCCGGAGCGAATGCGGAGGTACGCCCTGGTCAGCGCTGTTCGGTGAGCCACGTCGCCCGGTGTACATCTGCTGTTGCCCGGTACCTCGCCTCGGTTTTCTGGTGTGTGCACCGGCGGGGATTACCAATCGATCATGCGATGCACAGTCTTCGGAACCGGGTACCTGGGGGCCACGCACGCAGCGTGTATGGCCGAGCTCGGACACGATGTGATCGGGGTCGATATCGATCCGGGCAAAGTCGCGAAACTCTCCGACGGTGTCACTCCTTTCTACGAACCCGGCCTCGAGGCGGTGCTGCGCCGCAATCTCGACGCGGGCCGGCTCAGGTTCACCACCTCCTACGACGAGGCGGCCGAGCACGCCGACGTCCATTTCCTCGGGGTCGGCACTCCGCAGAAGAAGGGCGAGTACGCCGCCGACCTGAAATATGTGCACGCGGTCGTGGATACGCTCGCATCGCTCATCACCCGCCCGTCCGTGATCATCGGCAAGTCCACGGTCCCGGTGGGGACCGCCGCCGAACTCGGTCGCCGCGCCCGCGCCCTCGCCGCGGTGGACGTGGAGGTCGCCTGGAATCCCGAATTCCTGCGTGAGGGCTTCGCGGTCGGGGACACCCTGCGGCCGGACCGGCTGGTGCTCGGCGTGGACGAGCAGCGGGAGCGGTCGGCCTGGGTGCGCGAGGTGGTCGAGGAGCTGTACGCGGAGCTACTGGCCGCCGAGGTCCCCTTCCTGCTCACCGATCTGGCCACCGCGGAACTGGTCAAGGTGTCCGCCAACGCGTTCCTGGCGACCAAGATCTCCTTCATCAACGCGGTCTCCGAGGTGTGCGAAGCCACCGGTGCCGATGTCACGGTGCTGGCCGACGCTCTCGGTTACGACGCCCGTATCGGCCGCCGCTTCCTCAACGCCGGGGTCGGCTTCGGCGGCGGCTGCCTGCCCAAGGACATTCGCGCCTTCATGGCCCGGGCCGGGGAACTCGGCGCCGACCACGCGCTGGCCTTCCTGCGCGAGGTCGACAACATCAATATGCGACGCCGCACCAAGATGGTGGATATGGCGGCCCGTGCCTGCGGCGGGACGCTGCTCGGCGCGAACGTGGCGGTGCTCGGCGCGGCGTTCAAACCCGAATCCGACGATGTGCGCGACTCGCCCGCGCTGAACGTGGCGGGCATGATCCAGCTGCACGGTGCGGTCGTCACCGTCTACGACCCGAAGGCCCTGGAGAACTCCCGTCGCGTCTTTCCCACACTGAACTACGCCACCTCGGTGGTGGAAGCCTGCGAACGCGCCGATGTGGTGCTGGTGCTCACCGAATGGAACGAATTCGTGCAGTTGCGCCCGCAGGATCTGGACGCCGTGGTGCGGGCACGCTCGCTCATCGACGGTCGCAATTGTCTGGATCGGGCCGCCTGGCGCTCGGCCGGATGGGTGTACGCGGGGCTGGGCGCCCCGTAGCATCGTGGGGCCGGTCGGCGCACGCCGGTGGCTGCTGCCTCCCGCGGCGACGGGACCGGGCGGTAGTGTCGGAAGAGTGGTTCGGGGGATGAGCCGTCACCATCGACCGGGCGACGCTCGCAGATCGTGAAGCGGGAAGTACGGATGGGCTGCCGATGAGTTCAGCACTGGGAGTGTCGGTGGGAACCGGCGCGATCCGCTTGGCGCGCCCACCTGCGGGCGCCGCGACGTCCGACCCACAGGCGTTCGAACTGCGGACCTTCGTCGTTCCGAGTGAGACCCCGAGCGCTGAGCGGGCCGCGCTCTCGGTGGCCGCCGCGTTGAACTCCGACCCCGGGATAGCCCGGACCGTCCTGGCCTGCCGCGACGAGCTGCAGGCCGAGGCCGTGCACGTGGCGATGGCCGAACACGGGCTCGACGGCTACGACATCGTGCCCGATATCGAGGCCACGCTCGAATTCGCCACCGCCTCCGGCGCACTGGCCGGGGTCAGCACGCTCGGCGTCTACGATCTGGGCGCATCCGGTCTGTCGGTCACTGTGGTGGAGGTCGTCGGCGGGCAGATCGTGCACACCGAACGCACCGGCGATATCAGCGGCGAATACTTCGATTCGCTGATCCGGGAGCAGCAGATCAATTCCGGCCGGATCGCCCATCCGCCCGACCCGGACGGTCTGGCGCGGCTGGATACGCTGTGCCGCTCGGCGAAGGAAAAGCTTTCGGGGACCTCCGCGGTGGCGCTGCCCAGCGATTACGGACCGGTACTGCTCACGCAGGAGAATTTCACCGCCCTCATCGCCCGGGCCGTCGAGACCTCGGTCCACTCCACCCGCGAGATCATCGGCCGGTCGGGCCGTCCGGTGCAGGCTGTGCTCGCGGTGGGCGGCGGCGTCCGTATTCCGCTGGTCAGCCGCACGCTCCGGGAAATACTGGAGATGCCGGTGCTGGTGCCGCCGGAGCCGGATGCGGCGACGGCGCGGGGCACGTGGTGATGGCGGTGATCTGGCGTTTCGTCTTCGATACGAACAACGGGC